>CAZZAZ010000001.1:0-39591 GCA_964652355.1 uncultured Sulfurimonas sp.
ATCTATAAACTATCTCAAATTCACTTTTTAAATAATCTTTCATAGTATCTTGAATCGCTACCCCCGAGATATCTTCATAGATACCCTTACTTGCTCTATCACTTGCTGTTATTACACCTATTTTTATTTCACTCAATTTTTTTGCCTTTTTAGTTTTCTAATGCTGTTTTTAACTCAGCTTCATTTGTAATAAAAGATATACTTTTAACTTTTTGATTTTCAAATTTTATAATAGTTACCTTTTCCTCTTTGTGTGGTACATACTTTGCAAACTCTTCATCATAATGTAAATAAATTGTATGCTTATAATCACGCATCTTTGGTAAAGCGAACATTGTAGTAATGATTGAAGGCATCTCAGAAATATCTGCGATAAATATAGCAGAGACTCTTCCCAGGTATGGTGGGTATTTTGAATCAAGATACTGATTTACAAGCTTACCTGTGTCTTTTTCAAAAGAGACTACAACAGTCCTTGTACTATCAGAGATATTTAAACTTCTTCCATTTGGATCTTCATAAGCAAATTTTTGTAGCCCGCTTAATGGTGAAGCAAGTTTAAGCGCATCTGCACCAACGATAGATATAGCAAAAGCCAATAATAGTAATATTTTTTTCATTCGTTATTTCCTTGTAAGAGATTGTACATCTCTTAGATTAACTAATAGTAAAAACTGGTATCTCTGGGGCTGATTTATAACGAATACTTACACCCCAGTAACCTAAACCCCTAGTTACAAAAAGCTGTGTACCTTCATGCTTATAAAGACCTGCAAAAAATGGTTGAAATATTTTCACAATTTTAGTAAATGGAGCAATTTGTCCACCATGAGTATGTCCACTTAACTGTAAATCTATCTTATAACCTTTTGTTAACTTTACATCTTTTGGCTGATGTGCTAAAAGTATTGTTGTTAAATCTTCATCTAAAGAGCTAAAAAGCTTTTTATAATCCCTTTTTACTCCTCTAACAAAACCATACCTATCGCTTAGTCCTACTAGCTGTAGGGCTGTATTATTTATATAAATAATCTCTTTTTGATTGTCCAAACACTTTATACCAAGCTTTTGTAACTCTGTCTCTAATGCTTTATACCCATAAACCATCTCATGATTTCCACTTACAAAATAACATGGCGCTAAAAGCTTTGAAAATGTAGCTAATTGAACCTGTATATTTATAGCAGCAGTTTGTATCAAGTCACCAGTAAACACTACTAAATCAACCTCTAATGCATTGATTTTTTCTACTAAAGTGTTTAGATATTTTAAATTTACTTTTTTGGTTAGATGTAAGTCTGAGAGTTGAAGTATTTTTACACCTTTTAAAGAGTTGTCTAAATTTGGTATATTTATACTAACTTCATTAAAAGGAAAGTATTTCCAACCAACTTGCAACATCTACTCTACCAACAAAAAGTGATTTGCATTTTTTATATATGTTAGAGTACTATATTTTGTAAAATACTCCCTAGCATTTTTTACATCTATAATTTTGTCTTCAGAGCCTAAATAAACTTCAACTTTAACACCAGCTCTTTGCAATGCTTTAAAATCATCATCAGCCCATACATAAGTTAAAAGCTCTTCTAAATCCTCTAAAGTATTTTCACTAAACTCTAACTCTCTTGGACTATATGGGGCAAAACAAGCAGCAGAAAACTGTTTTATATATGCCCTGTTATCTTTTTTAAATGCCATTAACTGAAGTTTTTTAAACTTTTCTGATTTTGTTTGAAAAAATATTGGTGAAAGCAACTGAAGAGTATCTACTCTTTTTGAGTTTTCTAGCATATTTTTAACATGATTTAGTGCTTTTAATGAACCATAAGAAAAACCACAAACACTATACTGACTCTCTTTTATATAATCACTAAAAAAATGCTCTTCATTTTGCAATGAAAAGCCAGAAAAAAATGTCATAAAAACCCTTAGAGCTAATTTTATTTATTATATCAGTTCTTTATTGAGCAATAACTTTCATTTGTGAGATAATATGATCAGCATCATCTCCAAGATGCTGCTGTATCATCGTATATAACATCTGCTCCTCTTTCATGTTGTGCTGTTGCATCAAAATCATAAGTGTCTCAGATAAACCAAAGAATTCATCTTTATTGCCAGAATCAACTGCCTTACTCATCTTAGAAAGTAATTCCCTCATCTGCTCATGCTCCATTACCATAACTTGTGTTGGACCTTGACTCATACCAGTGGTTTGCTCAAACGCTGGAAATAAAACCATCTCTTCCATTTTAAAATGACTTGTAAGTGCGTCAAAAAACTTTTCAAACTTTTCTAATGCTTCATCATTTTTATTTGCAACAGCCTCTTCCATTTGTGCAAATAGTTCATCACAATCCTTATGGTCTTGTGTCATAAATTCTTTAATATTCATAATTATTTATCCTATTAATTTTGACAAAATAATATCTACTTGATTAAATTATATTATTGATTTTCATCAATTATTGCAGCTCTTATAGTATAATAAATTATGAATAATTTACCATTACACAATATTTTTATACCAGCGAAGGTTGAGTCAAAAAAACTTATGATAATTTTACACGGTCGTGGGGATTCATCTGAAGGTTTCACAGGATTACCAGAATTTTTAGATATACCTGAAATGAACTACCTTTTACTTGATGCACCATTTGAATACTTTACAGGATATTCATGGTATCAACTACCACCAAAACAACTACCAGGCATAGAATACTCCTCTAAAATACTAACTCAAATCTTAGATGAGTTATTTAAAGAACAATTCAATGCAGATGAGAGTTTTTTATTTGGTTTTTCTCAAGGCTCACTTTTAACTTTTGAGTTTGGAGCAAGATACAGAAAGGTTTTAGCTGGTTATATCGCAGTAAGTGGTTATATCTATGATGCAGATATACTAGCAAAAGAGATAAAGGAAGATGTTAAAAAATCTAACTGGCTATGTACGCATGGAACACATGATGATGTACTTCCAATTGAGACATCAACAAAACAAGTAAAAATACTTCAAGATGCTGGTTTAGATATAGAGTTTAAAAGCTACAAAAAAGACCACTCTATAGATAGAGATGAGCTTCTTATGATTTCAAAATGGATGAAAGAGATTATACAGAGATAATCTCAGCTACATTTTCTTTTGTGATACTTTCTCTTTCATTTAATATAGTTTCAACTTTTACCTGCATATCTTGCATAGTTTGCAAGAGTTGTTTTGTTTCCTCATAAAGACAACTCATTAAACTCTCTTGTTCACTGTCATTTGCAATTAGTGTAGTCCCCATCCCATAATCTAAAATCATCTTATTTGTAAGCTCTTTTGCTTCAGCTAAATCACTCTTTGCACTACTAGCATGTTCATTAAAACGTAAAGCACAACCAGCCATTCCAGCTAATAGCATCTTTACACGAGATTCTAACTCATGCTTTACAAGTGGTTCATCTGTTAATGGTGTTAGTCTCTCATTTGAAAGCATAAGTTTCTCAAATGGCAAATCAAAATAAGTAGCTACCATAACTTTAGAAGCTTGGTAAGTTACTCGGTATTGTTTTTGTTCATCATTTAGCATTTGAAGTTTTTTCTTTCCAAACATTACCTTGTCTTTTACCTGATGGAAGTGTTCTATACTTACTTTAAAATCATTTTGACGAAGAGATAAAAGTGCAGCTTCATTTACTAAAGTAGCTAAAGCTGCACCATTAAAACCAACTGTCATATTTGCGACAACAGTAGTATCTAAATCATGTGGTACTTTATTAAGATACTTTGTAAGTATAGATTCACGTTCTCGTTTTGTTGGAAGTTCAACAAATATACGTCTATCAAATCTACCTGCACGAAGAAGTGCTTCATCAAGGACATCTATCTTATTTGTAGCAGCTACAACGATAACTCCACTAGAGTTTTCAAACCCATCCATCTCTGTTAAAAGTTGATTTAGAGTAGCTTCTCTCTCATCATTTCTTGAGCCATCTCTTTTTTTACCAACTGCATCAATTTCATCAATAAAAACAATAGATGGTGAATTATTTTTTGCAGCTTCAAAAAGCTCATGGACTCGTTTTGCACCCATACCTACATAGATTTGAACAAAAGATGCACCACTTTGATAGTAAAATGGAACACCCGCGGCATTTGCTACTGCTTTAGCAATCATAGTCTTACCAACACCAGGAGGACCAACTAAAAGTACACCCCGTGGCATACGAGCTCCAAAACTTTTGTATCGTGCTGAATTTTTCATAAAATCTATAATCTCTTCTAGCTCTATTTTAACATCAGAGATTCCACCAATATCATCAAAGGTAACATCGGACTTTAGAGCTTCAACTGGTTGTGAACTTTCAGATTCAGCTCTTAATTGTGCATTTTTAATTGCCGATTTTGTTGTTGGTTGATTTCTTTGAAGCCATTTGTAAAAAAGTGAACCCACACCTAATAATAAAACAAAAACTAAAAGATAAACTATAACATTAGAACCACTTTGAACTTCAACTTTATAATCTATGAACATTTTAGGAGTAACTTGTGATGAAGCTATTTTATAGACTTCATCTTGTGTTTTTAAATAGACATATTTTTTTGAAATTATTACATTTGTAACGCTTTGATTATTTAAAATTTCATTTGCATCTTTAAGTGTAATTGGTGTTGCATTATCACGAAGAATTGCGAAAAGAACTAACACTACAATAAAAAATGCTGAAACATATACGGCCATTCTATTTGATTTAAACTCTAGCATAGTTAAACTCCTCTTTTACTTCATAATCACTTATATTTAGCCAGTTACCAAGTAAATCTTCATCTGATTCTAGTACAACTTTATTAAAATGTTGATCGTAACCATGATACAGTCCATCTTTTTTACCCTCTATCAGGACTTCTAGTTCTCCATCAAAAGCTTTTCTAAATTCATAATTTTTCTGCTTGATTAAAGCTTCAATCTCATGTAATCTTTGTTTTGCCAACTTACCATTTATCTCTGGCTTCATAGTTGCAGATGCAGTACCATCACGCTTAGAGTAAGAAAAAGCATGTATATGAGTTAAAGGTAAATCTTTTGCATTTATCGTAGCCTCATTCCAAATTTCTTCACTTTCACCAGGATGACCAGTGATAAAATCAGTTCCAATTGCAAAACCTTTAGATGACAGAAGCTCAAACAACTTTTTATCTTGCTTATATACATTTCTTCTACTCATAATTTTTAGCATATCAGGGGAAGTATGCTGAAGTGCGATGTGTAAATGTTTTTCAAGCCAAGGCTCATCAAGAAGTTCTAAAAACTCATCTGTTATTTGGATAGGTTCTACGCTTCCAAGCCTTATCCTTCTAACACCACGAATAACAGAGATTCTCTTCATAAGCTTTGCTAAAGAGGTATCAGTATCTTGGCCATATGAGCCAACATTTGTGCCAGTTAAGATAAATTCACCAAAACCATTTAGGGCAAGCCTCGTGATCTGTTCAAGTATCCCCTCTTCATCCATACTTCTTGCAATTCCACGAACAGATGGAATAATACAATAAGAACAAGAGAAGTTACAACCCTCTTGAATCTTTATAAAGGCCCTACTCTTTCCAACAAAATCATCAACGATAGTTTTATCTATATGGTTTAAATCACCTGGCTCATAGTATGGTTTTTCACGCGAGAGCATAGAGTCAATTTTAAGTTTTTCACTTTGACCAAACACTCCAGCAACGCGACCTTGCGCTAAAAGGCTTTCACCTTTTGTATGAGCACCACAACCTGTTAAAAATACTTTTGCATCATTTGTTTTTTCTAGCTGTGAGATGTATGAGCGGACATGTGTATCCGCTCCATTTGTTACCGTACATGAGTTTATAACAACTACATCAGCTTCATCTTCCACTTCTGTAATCTCGTACTCTTTTAGAGCACCCATCATAACCTGAGAATCATAAAGGTTTGTTCTACAGCCAAATGTTTTAAAGTACACTTTTTTCATAAACTATGCCAAATCCTCTTGCTCAACTGCAAATGGTGGTTTTTTTCTTTTTGCTGATTCTTCCATATGTAACATTTGAGTTGGGTAAGCTATGGTAATATCATCAGCTTCATTAAAAGCATCTACAATTTCAAGCGAGATAACACTTCTAAGAGTTAAAGTCGCATAAGCATTTGTTAGATACCAAGAGTCAATACTAATACCACTAGGCTCAATAAATGAAAAAATCCTAGGTTCAACATTTGTGTTTTTTAAAGAGTACTGATTTCTAAGTTTATTTAACTGCTTTCTTGTAATATCTGTATAACCTTTAGAGTATTTTCTAACTATCTCTTTTGCTAAATGAAGAGCTTTTTTATGATTTGAATCGTAAGTTATCGTTATATGGACACCATCCCAAACAGTCTTTAATGATGAGTGAGTATAGTTTGCAATTAGATTTGTAAATATATAGTTGTTTGGTACAAATATAATCCTACCTGCACGTCTATTTTTTGTAATAGCAGTTAGAGTAATATCTTCTAAAATTGTCATACGTAAAAGTGAAATATCCATAACATCACCAACATACTTCATACCATCCATATCTACACGAATTCTATCTCCAACATGGATACTTCCACCAAAGACTATCACTAACCAACCTAAAATAGACATAAACCAATCTTTCATAGCGATGGCGATACCGGCTGATGCAAAACCTAAGATAGTAACTAAGTAAGAAGCATTTTCTAAGTAAGAGAAAAATACAACTAAAATAACAATGGTAAAAGTTATAAAAGTAATAATTTTATTTGCCATGTAAAATCGTTCATTATCTGTAATATACTTTTTTACTACAAGTTTAAGTAGGAAGAATATAACAAATACAAAAAGAACAACCATACCAATTTTTGCTAATTTTAAAACCTGAACTTTAATCTCTTTGTTGATTGTTACCTCTAAAAGTTCAACCCGTTTTTTATAAACATCTGCAGTAACAAGCATCGTGTCAAGCGCTATCTCAAATCTCTCTAGCTGCTTGGCTTTCATTTGAGCATCTTTTTTATACTCTTTATTTATATCTAAAACAGATATATCTTCATAAACTTTTTTCTCTTTAGCAAGAAGGTCAATAAGTTCAATAAGCTTATTTTTGTTTAATATATAGTCATTAAATCCACGATCCAAGCTCTCAACAAGTGATAATCCAGTAAAAATATCAAAAGGATTGGTAATATGAGGAATTTCATCAATATTTGGAGGTGTAATTAGTTTTGAAAATGGTGCAGTGTCTTTTTCTTTTAACTTCTCTAACTCTGAACGAACTATCTTTTCTTTTGAAACTAAAGCAGAGAGTTCATCTCTTTGAGCTGCTGTTTTTCTTCTTTTTTTCTCTAACAGTTTGATTCTTTTTCTAATCTTTTTTAGACCATCACGAACCTCTAGTGATGTAAGATATGAAGAATAACTTTTTGTCCAAACTTTTTCTTGTGATATTTCAGACTCTATCTCTTGTAAATCTTTTTTGTATTCTGCAATTTTTTCTAGTCTTTTTTCTTCAGTTTCTTTAGCAATCCGCTGCTCTTCTTGTTTTTGAATTTTAGCCTCTAAAGCTAGCTCTTCTTTAGATACTTTTGCCTCTAAGGCTAGAGGGAGTGTTAAAACAAAGATAAATAAAAAGAAAGAGAGTAACCTAGCCATTTAATTTTCTCCAAAATTATTTAAAACAGAGAGAATCATCTCTTTTTCACACTCATCAGTAATTTTAACATTACCTAGACCCACTGGGATTATAAAAGTTATTTTAGAATCAGCACTTTTTTTATCTAAGAAAAAAGTTTCATAAAAACTATTAGTATCTTTTATCACATAACTTGTCGGTAGATCGTACTTTTGAAGCAATTGTTTAACCCTATTTGCCTCATCTTGATTCATTAGACCCATTTTCACAGATACTTCGTTTGCCATAACCATACCAATAGCTACAGCTTCACCGTGAAGATATTTTTTATATTTTGTTTCATTTTCTATAACATGACCAAATGTATGACCATAGTTTAAAGCAGCACGTATTCCATGCTCTTTTTCATCTTGGGCGACAACATTTGCTTTTGTTTGCACAGCTTGTTGGATTAGTTCTTCTACAACTTTTTCATCTCTTAAGTCTGCACCCTCTAAGTACTCAAAAAAATCTTTATTAAAAGTAACTGCCATTTTTACTATCTCAGCAACTCCTGCACCAAACTCACGAGCAGGAAGAGTTGTTAAAAAGAAAGGATCTATATATACAGCCTTAGGTTGATGAAAAGCACCAATAAGGTTTTTCCCGTATTTATTGTTCATACCAGTTTTTCCACCAACACTTGCATCGACTTGACTTAAAAGTGTTGTAGGAATTTGAATAAAGTCAATCCCTCGCTGATAGATACTAGAGGCATATCCCGTCATATCACCAATAACACCACCACCAAAAGCTATAAGCATTGATTTACGGTTAAAACGATTTTCAAACATTGACTCTAAAATCTCATCAATACTTGCTTGATTCTTATATTCTTCACCATCTTTTAGAGTTATAACATGTAACTCTTTTGCAGAGATTTTAGATAGTAAGTATTCTAAATGTAAATCTGAAACTGTATTGTTTGTAACTATGGCTACTTTTGTATCAAAATGAAGCTTAGGAAGTGTGTCTATTGTTATATCGTATGAATTGTCTACTACTTTTTTAAGTGCAATGTTTACCTGCATTATTTATCCAAAATATTAATTTAATTATTAGGTAGATAATACTCTAAAATTACTAAGATTTGGCTAAATTATATCTGAACAGGTATAAATATTTGATGGTACTCATCCAACTTGTGGTAGAGTTTCTCACTATCTGTTGATAACAACGAGAGTATCCTTCTTTGAGTGAGTTTTTTTGTAAATGGTAAAAGTTGTATAAAGTTGTCTTTTTTATTTAAAACTTTTATAGGATTATCGCTCTCTTTTATAACCTCAATTTTTTTAGAAAAAATAGCCGAAAGATTATAATAATGCTCAATTACCTGTTCTTTTTCATCCTGATGTTCGCTCATGTAGTTATAAAGGTCAATATTTAGATTCATCTGTTCAGATATATCATAAATGGTAGTAGATATTTTTTCCAAATCTCTGTTATCCCCCAAAATAAGAGCTGCATCTTTTAAAGTATCTATCTCTTTGTTAGAAATTTTAAATATAGGCACATGAGCTTCATAAAGCATTTTTCTAACTTTATAATCCTTAAACGTATCATTTGAAACCATAACTAAACCAACATGATAAGTTTTTATATCATTATAAAAACTTGTATATAAATCTAGTGTATCATATTTGACATCTATTGTTACATTATCACTTGCGTACTCTTTTATTTTCCAAATTTGTTCTATGTTGTTTGGGTTTACTATCTTAATTATTAGATTATGTTTAAACTTTTCATAAGCAAATATTGCCCTTTGGATATGCTCGTCTAGTGTATTTAAATCAACTAGATTCATATCTATATAAAGATAAATATTTGAGCCAAAAGGTTCTGGAAACTGTCCAAGTTCTCTTTTTATCGCACGATATACTGACTTTAAAACACTAGCCTCACCAACTAAAAGAAGCAAGTCATTTGGTTGAATCATTCTACGACGATTTGGAAGAAGGAGTTGTTTATCCCTATATATGGCAACTATTCGCCAATTTTTTTGCTCTATTACACCTAAGTGCCTATAAACAAAAGAGGAACCAAAGGGAACTAAAACTTCCATTATTTCACCCTTACCAAGACCAACATTTTGTGCGATAACTGGGACATTAGGTAAATAATCAATAAGACGAGAAGATAAAATCTCATTTGAGTTTACTGAAATTATATTTGAATCTTCACTCCCTAAATTCCACTTATTTAAAACAACTATACGAAGCTGTTTTTTAACACTTCTTATGTTTTTAATAGTATGTTCAACATCTGTTTGGTTGTCCATAACTATTAGAACTTGAACAAACTCCATCTTTAAAAGGTTTGCTAACTTATAGAGAGATGTTGGATCAAACTCATAAAACTTAAAACGACGTGGATTTATACCTTCATACTCTTTAGCTCTACTTTGAACAACATAGTAAATATTTTCACTAGTGTAAGTCTGGGCAATTCTTTGAACAAAGTGTTCACCTGTTTCACCATCGCTAATTATAAGTATTTTTTTCATGTGGTAATTATATCATTTTTTATTGTTGCACAAAGTTCTAAGAACTCTTTACCATATCTTTCAAATTTCACTTCACCGACACCATTTACTTCAAGTGCTTCTTCTTTGTTTTGAGGAAGTCTATTAGAAAAATCAACAAGTGTTTTATCTGAAAAGACTATATAAGCTGGTACACTAGCTTCTGTCGCAAGCTCTGCTCTTAAAGCACGGAAGCGTTCAAAAACTTCATCTTTTGGTTTATCATCATAAACTTTTTTACTTTTTCTCTCTTTAACATTTAGTTTATCTTCATCAATCTCAATACTTAGTTTATTTTTTAAAATACTTAAACCAAATTCTCTAAGCTTTATAGCGCGAAATTCACCTATCTCTATAGCATCTAATTCAAAAAGTCTATCAGCTATCGCAGACCACTCACTTTTTGAGCGACTTTCACCGATACCGTAAACGGAGAGTTTATCATGGTTAAACTGCATAACTTTTTGAGCCTTTGAGCCACGAAGGACATCTATGACATGAATCATGCCAAATTTTTGATCACATCTATATACTGCTGAAAGAAGTTTTAGTGCCTCTTGAGATATATCAACCTTACTTACTTCGCCCTTTTTGCAATTATCACAAATCTCTTCACAAGCAGATATTTCATCATCAAAATAAGACGCAATTAGTTGATGCCTACACTCTGAGGAGTTTGAAAAACTATACATTTTACGAAGCTTGTTGTAAAGAAGCTCTTTATACTCATCATTCTCTATAGGGTCTATAAACATACGAAGTTTTGTTTCATCTGACTTGTTATACAAAAGTAAAGTAGTAGCATCAAGTCCATCACGACCGCTACGACCAATCTCTTGGTAAAAACCCTCCATTGTTTTTGGCATACTCATGTGTACAACAAAACGAATATTTGACTTATCTATCCCCATACCAAAGGCAATAGTTGCTACAACGATATTTATCCGCTCATAAACAAAGTCTTTATATACTTTATCTCTAACTTCACTAGGAAGTCCTGCATGATAAGCCCCTACGCTAAAGCCCTGCTCTTTTAAGTAGCTTGCTACTGCTTCAACTTCTTTACGAGAAAAAGCGTAAACAATACCACAATCACTTTTATAATCTAACAAGAAATTGTTTAGCTGAACTCTACCATTGCTATCTCTTGGCTTTGCATTTATAGTTATGTTTTTTCGTAATGTTTTTCCACGAAGTTGTTTAGGATCTCTAAGTTTTAAAGTATTTACAATATCCTCTTGAACTCTATGTGTAGCAGTTGCAGTAAAAGCAGCTATACTGACTTCTGGAAAAAGGTCTTTTAGTCTTGAAAGGTTTCTATACTCACTTCTAAACTCATGCCCCCATTCACTTACACAGTGAGCTTCATCAACTACAAAAAAGTTTATTTTAACTTCATGCAGTAAATCTACAAAACCATTTGCAGAGAGTCTCTCTGGAGCAATATATAAAAGTTTTAGTTCATTGTTTAAAAGTTTTTGTGTAATACCTTGTAACTCTTGGGAGTCTTGAGCAGAGCTAATCATCTCTGCTGAAATAGAGTTATTTTTTAAAGCAGTAACTTGATCTTGCATAAGTGCAATAAGTGGTGAAATAACTATAGTTACACCATCCATAACAAGTGAAGGTAGTTGATAACAAAGAGACTTACCACCACCAGTTGGTAAAATCATCATTAAATCATTTTTATTTAATATAGCTTCTACTGCATCTTGTTGAAACTCTCTAAAGTTATCATGTCCAAATACGGTTTTAAGTAGTTTTTCTGTCATTTAAAATAGTTTTATTTTTTACTAACATTTGAGAGTTTTATCCACATCTCTTCTTTTGCTGGAAGCCATTTTCTTTTTTCAAAATAGCCTGTGATTTTTATATAAGATTGTGTCTTAATATTTGAAGTAAAGGTACTTCCTTCTTCCCAAGTATATAATTTATTTCCATTTATACTGTTATAAATAACGCTATCAGATTTAAGTACAAAGGTAGCTGCTTTAAAATTGATAATTGTCTCATTTTGCTTAGGTTTTATTTTTGTATATTTTTTTTTCTTTTGAGTGTTAGCATATTTCTTTTTTAGCTTTAGTTTTGGAAAAACATTATCAGAAGATTCAAGTTCAATCACTTTACAAACAGTTTTAAGCTCTGTTTTTTTCATATTTTTCATTTGTTTTTTCAATTGTAAAAACTCATATTCTTTGATTTTTAAAAGTTTTTTATATTTTTCTATCTCTATATCTTTTTTATCTTGATTCATCCCAGAATAGATATTTAACTTAGTGTTTAAAACATTGTTTTTTGATTTTTCATTAGTATATAATCTTTTAAAGTTTTGTATTTGTTCATCTTTTTCTACACATAAATTTACTTCAGTAAGTAAACTATCACTATCCTTACTATACTCTCCTAACTCCTTATCTTGCAGACTTGCTTTACAATCTTCATAGTTAGAACGAAGCTCTACAATATCATTTAAAATAGATTCTATTCGTTGCATCTCATCTGCATTTAAACTAACCAAAAGAACTAATATACTTAAAAAATATTTCATAAATTTTTGCCTTTTTTTACTAAAGAGACACCCATCTCAACATGATGTGTATATGGAAACTGATCAAAAAGAGCCATATCTACAACTTCATGAGTTTGAGTTAAAATACCCAAATCTCTAACAAGAGTCTCAGGATTACAAGAGATATACAAAATATTATCATACCTTGCTGAAAATCTACATGATTCTTCATCCATACCAGATCTTGGTGGGTCAACAAAAATAGTACTTATGTTATAACTATCTAAGTTTACTTCTTTCATACGTCTAAACTCACGAACACCATCGAGAGCTTGCGTAAACTCCTCTACTGCCATTCGTACAAACTCTATATTTGTTACATTATTTAAAGCCATATTTGTTTTTGCAGCATTTATTGAAGACTTTGAAATCTCTGTTGCTAGAACTTTATCAAATACTTTTGCAAAAGGTATAGTAAAATTTCCTGCTCCACAATAAAGTTCAAGTAAATCTCCATCTAAAGAACTTATCTTATCAAGTGCCCAAGTTATCATCTGCTCATTTACTCTAGCATTTGGCTGTGTAAAACTATTTTCTATATAGTTAAACTTATATATTTTACCCTTTATAATTAAACTCTCAGTAATATAATCTTGTCCAATTATTAGTTTTTGTTTACGGCTTCTTCCTATGATATATATACCAAGCTCAGAGGCTATCTTTTTTGCAATAACCTGCCACTCATCATCTAGTTTTCTATGATAAAGCAAAGAGACTACTATTTCGCCACTAGATGAACTTAAGAAGTCAGCACCAAAGAGTTTAAATCCAATTTTTTCTTGAGTAATTAAACTTAAAAGTTTAGGCATTAAAGTTAAGATATATTTATTTACTTGAGGGCATTCTTCTATGAAAACCACTCCGCTTTTATCAGCTTTGTTCATCGCATAACGCATAACATCATCATCATGCCATATTTTAAACTCACTTCTTGAACGGTAGTGTATATCAGGAGATTCAAAAACAGATATGTTACCACTAAAAAATGGCTCAAACCTATCTTTATTTATATCTAACTTTTGTTTTAGTTGCCCTTCGTAGCCATCCTCATAAACTATACAAGCACCACATACTCCAAAGTGTTTACATTCCATAAACTAACTCACTTTATAGAGGCAATTAGATTGCCGATAAGAAGATTCCAACCATCAATAAGAACAAAAACTAGTATCTTAAAGGGTAAGGATATCATTACTGGTGGGAGCATCATCATACCCATAGACATCAAGATAGACGCAACAACCATATCAATAACTAAAAATGGCAAAAAGAGTAAAAAACCTATCTCAAAAGCAGTTTTTAACTCACTAATAACAAAAGCAGGAATTATTACAGACAAAGGGACTTCATCAACAGTTGCAGGATTTTCCATTTTTCTAATTCTAAAAAATAGAGCTAAATCTTTTTCTCTAGTATTTCTAATCATAAAGTTTTTAAAAGGTAATGCAGTTTTTGAAAATGCCTCCTCATAACCCATTTTTTCTTCTATATATGGCTTTATTCCAGCTTCATAAGCTTTTGTACCAACAGGTTCCATCACAAAAAATGTAAGTATCATGGCAAGCATTACTAATAGTTGTGTAGGTGGTACTTGTTGAGTACCTAAAGCCTGGCGTAAAAAACCAAATACTATAACAAACCTTGTAAAAGTTGTCATCACTAATACCATAGATGGTGCTAAAAAAAGCAGTGTTAAAAGTACAAGTACGTTTAGTGAAGATACTAACTGCTGTGGAGTATCTGGCGCAGCTAAGTTGAAGTTCATGGTTGGAACAGCTACAGATTCAGCCCCAAGAAGGGAAACTAATCCCAAAAGTACGATAAGCAGTCTTATCATTATTTAGTAGCTGCTTTATCTAAGACTGATTGTCTAACTTTTGATTCTTGATCTGGTTTAGCACCAAAAAAGTGAATCTCTACACGTCTATTTTTTTCTCGTCCACTTTTTGTAGCATTTGTAGCTTTTGGTGAATACTCTGCGTAACCTGAAGCACTAACCCTCTTTGGATCAACACCATCAAGAATAAGTTCTTGCAAAACTGATATACCACGAGCAGATGAAAGCTCCCAGTTATCCTTAAAAGGGCTTTTAGCCCCTGGTTGAGTATTGTCAGTATGACCTTGCACGCTAACTTTAACCTCATTTGGAAGCTCATCAATAATAAGTGCAATTCGTTTCAAAAATAGTAAAGCATCTTCATTTTCTATAACAGCAGAGCCTGGTTTAAACAAAAGTGCAGCTGGAAGTTCTATGACAAAACCATCCTGCGCTTCTTCTAAAGATATTGCTGGACCCTTACCTTTTTCCATCATCTCATTTGCATCAGTAAGTGCTTGAGAAACTTTATTTACAGTGTTTGAAGTTTCATCACTAGAGTCTATAGGAGTTGATTCTTGAATACGCTTTTTAGATACTTCAGTCTTTATACCCCCCTCCAAAACACTCATTGCACCTGAGAGTGACCCAATAGCTTCAGATACTTTTTTAGCATCCATGCTTGACATTGAAAGAAGTAAAACAAAAAAACATAAGAGTAAAGACATTAAATCCCCGAAGGCTGCGAGCCATGCAGGTAGACACTCTTCACACTCTGGACATTTTTGCTTAGCCATTATTTACACTCACTAGTCAAACTGACTTACACGATTTTCAGGAGCTAAGTAAGCTAAAAGCTTTGCTTCTAAAACTCTTGGTGCATCACCTGATTGAATAGACATAATTCCAGATAAAATCATCTGCTTTACCATCATCTCATCTTCATTTCTAGTTGCGAGAATATTATAAATTGGTGTCCCAAAAACATTACCAATAATCGCACCGTACATTGTAGTAAGTAAAGCAACCGCCATCGATGGTCCAATAGCTGAAGGATCTGCCATGTTTAGAAGCATCGCAACAAGACCAATAAGTGTACCAACCATACCCATAGCTCCAGCAAGTCCAGCCCATTGGTTAAAAATAGCACCGTAAGCCTTATGACGTACACTCGCTTGTTCTGCATCTATCTCTAAAAGTTCACGAATCGTATCTGGTTCACTTCCATCAATAGCCATAGACAAACCTTTTTTTAAGAACACATTTTCTTCATTATTTACTTCGCTTTCTAAAGCCAAGATACCATCTTTTCTAGCTTTTGTTGCAAAGTCAACAAGTTTTTTAATCAGTTCAACTTCATCTTCAATAGTTGGTTTTATTGCCATCATAAAGATTTTAGTAAATTTTTTCATTTGTGATGGTTTAAAGGAGATCATTAACGCACCCATAGAACCACCAACAACAATTAAAACAGATGGAATATCAATGTATGCACCAACACCAACACCCATACTCATAGCACCCAATAAAAGTGCCATAATCAGAACAATACCAATGACCGTACCTAAATCCATTTAAAAAGCCTTGTTGTAAAATATTAGCTTATAATACCACAAAAAATATTACATCAAACATTAAAAATAGATTTTTGCTATAATTCTTAGAAAATACTCCCCAGAAATGAGACTTTAAATGAATAAAAATAAAGTAAGTATAATAATTTTAGCTGCCGGAAAAGGCAGTAGAATGAAGTCTAGCAAAGCTAAAGTTCTTCATAATATTTCTGGTAAACCTATGCTTTACCACATCATAAAATCATCTCGTGAAATCAGTGATGATGTTACAGTTATAATTGCCCATCAAAAGGAAGATGTGAAGGAAAAAATGCTTTCATTTTTTAATGATATAAACTTTGTAGTTCAAGATACAAATAACTTCCCTGGAACTGGTGGAGCGCTAAAAAATATAAATGTAAAAAATGAAAAAGTATTAGTTTTAAATGGAGACATGCCTCTAATAACTGCTTCATCTTTAGATGGGTTTTTGAATACAAATGCACAAGTTATTATGTCTATTTTTAAACTTCAAAATCCTGATGGTTATGGTCGCGTTATTATAAACAATAACAATGTAATAAAGATAGTCGAACAAAAAGATGCTTCAGAAGATGAACTAAAAGTACAAACTGTAAATGCAGGTATTTATGCTTTTTCTAAAACTATTTTAGAAAAGTATATACCACTTTTAGATAATAATAATGCCCAAGAGGAATACTACCTTACAGATATTATAGAGATGGCAAGAGCTGATAAAATAGAAGTTGCACCACTACTTGTAAATGAAGATGAATTTAAAGGCGTAAATTCTAAAAAAGATTTAGCTAATGCTGAAGTTATCATGCAAAATAATATAAAAAATTCACTTATGCTTAGTGGTATAACAATGCAACTACCAGAGACTATATATATAGATGAAGGAGTTACTTTTGAGGGCGAATGTATCATCGAAAATGGATGTCGTTTAACAGGGAACACTCTTATACATAACTCACATATAAAATCTGGGACAATTATAGAAGATTCTATAGTTAAAAATTCTGATATTGGACCACTTGCACATCTTCGTCCGGCTTCATATCTAGAAGATACTCATATAGGAAACTTTGTAGAGGTTAAAAAAAGCTCACTAAAAGGTGTAAAAGCTGGACATCTCAGTTATATTGGAGATGCCCAAGTTGATGAGGGTACAAATATTGGAGCAGGTGTTATCACTTGTAACTATGATGGTATAAAAAAATACAAAACTATAATTGGAAAAAATGTTTTTGTTGGAAGTGATAGCCAACTAATAGCTCCAATAACCATAGAAGACGATGTTATGATAGCTGCTGGAACAACTTTAACAAGTCCAAAAGTTGAAAAAGGCTCATTGGCGATTAGTAGGACTAAACTTCGTACTATTAAAGATTTTTACTATAAATTTTTTAAGGATTCATAACTATATATAACATTTATTAAAGTTTTAGAAAAATTGTCCGATTTTAAGACTTATATATGATTAAATAAGGGAAACATAATGAAAAAAGGGATGAATATACTTTTTGTATCTTTAGTAGTTGCACTACTTAGTTCTAGCGCTCTTGAAGCTAGAGAGGCACAAACTGGTGCACCAACGACAACAGTAAAAACACAAACTGCACCAGCTCCAACACCAGTACAAAAAGTTAAAAGAAGAGCTTCTGGTAAATGTACAAATTGTGCAAACTCTAATATGTCAAACACATACTCAGAGACTACACTAAAAGCTTGTGCTGAAAAAGTAAAAACTGTTGTATATAGAGACTCATGTGGAAATGGATGTGGATTTCCAGTTTCCGTAAGAGTTCCATCAAATTGTAGAGGAAATATATAATGAAGAAGCTATTATTAACACTAATCTTAAGTCTTGGACTATCAGTAAGTCTTGCAGCTGAACATGTAAAATATGTTAACTCATCGTACACTGATGCAGGTAAAATCAACCAACTAGTTAGCTCAATGAGTGATCAACTTACGCTAAATAAAAACTTTACAAATATCTCAGCTCCAGTGATTGCGATTACTTCATTTGTATGCTTAGAAGACTTTGGTGTAACAACTAGACTTAGCAACATTTTAAGTGAAAACTTTATCCATGAGATGCAAGTTCGTGGTTACAAAGTTATAGACTTTAAAATGATGGAAAAAATCAAAATTGATAAAAAAGGTGACTTCCTTTTCTCTCGTGATGTTGAAAAACTAAGAAAAACTCTAAATATAAACTATGCCCTTACTGGTACATATACTGACTATAGAGATGGTACAGTTATAAACGCAAGAATTATAAATCTAAAAACTCATATAGTGCTTTCAACTGCGCAAGTTTTCATACCAAAACAAACACTTAGACGCATAACTCGTTCATCTAATAAAATGGTTGATTTTAAGTCAAACACGATCTCACTTTCTAAATAATCTCTTATATAAATTAGGCACTTTTTTTGTGTCTAATCTTCTTACAAACTCCTTATGCTATAATCACACTAAATATTAAGGATGTTTATCTATGCTAATACCAGAAAATTTACTTCAAAACAAAAAGATACTTTTAGGTGTAACTGGCTCTATTGCTGTGTATAAATCACTTGAACTTGTAAGATTTTTTGTAAAAGCTGGAGCAGAAGTAAAAGTTGTTATGAGTGAATCAGCAAAAAAATTTATAACGCCACTCACTTTTGAAACACTAACTTCAAACAGAACTCTTGATGATACAAATGAAGATTGGACAAACAATCACAATCACATAAAAGCTGGAGAATGGGCTGACTTGTTTGTTATAGCTCCGGCAACTGCGAACACTATAGCAAAACTTGCAAATGCAATAGCTGACAATATCTTACTTCAATGTGCCCTTGCCTATCCCAATAAAAAAATCATAGCACCATCAGCAAACACAAATATGCTTGAGAATCCTATGACAAAAGCAAACCTAAAAATGTTAGGTATTGCAAACTATGAGATAATAGATACACAGGTAAAAGAGCTAGCTTGTAAAACTACTGGTGATGGAGCTATGGCTGAACCACAAGAAGTTTTTTGGCACTGTGCAAAAGCTCTACTTCGTGATGAGTTTTGGTCCGATAGACGAGTTATAGTTACTGGTGGTGGTACAGTTGAGAAGATTGATGATGTTCGTTATATCTCAAACTATTCAAGTGGAAAGATGGCTTCATCTTTAGCTACTGCACTTTACTGCAAAGGTGCTGATGTAAATTTAATAGCTACAAAGTTTGAAGATAATATCCCACAAGATTTATATACTATCGATGTTGATGATTCGGCTGAGATGTTAGAGTACTTAACTGATTCTATCCGAATTGCAAAAAAAGGTAAACTTTCAAAAGCATCACTAATGAGTGATGAGCAAATCAAACTAATCCAGAAAAAACCATATCTTTTTATGGCAGCAGCTGTAAGTGACTATATACCTGCTTTTGCTCAAGAGGGAAAACTTAAAAAAGAGATGCTTGGCTCAGAGTGGGATCTAAAACTAAAACAAAATATTGATATTTTAGACTCTATAGATAAAACAGATATTGTCACTGTTGGTTTTAAAGCGGAAATGGACTCTTCAAATGCACTTAACAATGCTTCAAAAATGATAGATACTAAAAATATTGATGCTGTATGTTTAAATATTTTAAAAGATTCAACTAGCTTTGGCTCAGATACAAATGAGATAGACTTTATAACACCATCTGGTGCACAAAAACTACAAAGTGCTGATAAGCTAAGTATCTCTTTTAACATATTAGATCATGCAAAGGTTCTATAAGTAGATGAACAGAGTTAAACATATAGCTATTATCATGGATGGTAATGGTCGCTGGGCTGAACTTAAAGGCAAAAAAAGAGTAAAAGGTCATGAAGCTGGTGCAAAAGTGGTGAAAGAGATCACAACTTACTGCTCAAAGCTTGAAGATGTAGAGAGATTAACTCTGTATGCTTTTTCAACTGAAAATTGGAAAAGACCACGTCTTGAAGTTGAGTTCTTGATGAAACTTTTAGAGAAATACTTAAAAAATGAGCTTGAAGTTTACCTAAAAAACAATGTTCGCTTTGAATCTATTGGCGATATAAGAGCATTTTCTAAGTCTTTACAAAAAACGATTAAAAATGTTGAAGATAAAACAGCACATTGTGATGGACTTGTTCAATCACTTGCTCTTAACTATGGTTCCCAAAACGAGATACTTCGTGCTGTAAATAAACTAAAAAACACTCAAGAAGATATAACAGAGGCAATGCTTGGAAATGCACTTGATTGTAAACATAATGTTGACTTACTCATAAGAACTGGTGGCGATCATAGACTTTCAAACTTCTTACTTTGGCAGGCAGCTTATGCGGAACTTTTCTTTACGGATACACTATGGCCTGACTTTACAACAGATAAACTTGAATCGATTATAAAAGATTTTACAAAAATAGAAAGACGTTTTGGGGGACTAAAATAGTGGAAATGTTAATCTCTTTTATCTTCGGTAGTGTTTTTGGATCGTTTTTAAATGTAGTTATTTTACGCATTCCTAATGGTGAAAGTGTTGTTTTTGGCTGTTCTCACTGTACTAGCTGTGGCACACCACTTAAGGCGTGGCACAATATTCCTATAATCTCATGGTTATTTTTGAGAGGAAAATGCTCTTTTTGTAAAGCGAGTATTTCACCGCAATATCCAATAATAGAAATATTATCTGGTCTCATCTTGGTAACTCTTACAAACAAATATGGAATAAGTTTTCCAGTACTATTTATATTTGCAAGTTTTTTAATGCTTCTAGCACTTTCGATGATAGACTTCAAGTATAAAATGGTTCCAGATTCACTTAATCTTTTAGCTATTGTTTTTGCAATACTCGGGGCTTGGAATTTAGGAGGGTTGTTTATAAATCTTCAAAATGCCCTACTTTTTGCAGGTGGATTTACACTTCTTAGATTTACATTATCTTACCTTTTAACATCATCGGCTAGTAGACAAGCAAGTAAAACACTAACATCATGGACTAAAAACTACCACACTTCACCATTTATCGAAGCGATGGGTGAAGGCGATATCATGGTTGCCGCAACGATGGGTGCACTTTTAGGGACTAACCTAGCACTTGTTGCAATATTTTTGTCTGCTGTACTAGCCTTACCAGTAATGTTATCTCTGCAAAATAGATCAACAGAAGAACAAAGAGTTCCATTTGTTCCATTTTTAGCACTAGCTACATTTATTGTGTATATATTTGACAGTCCAATTTTAACCTATATAAAAGCGAATTATTAATGAAAGAGTTACAAAAATATCTTAGAAGTTCTTTATCAGTCTTATTTTTATCACTATTTATACCACTATTTACAATAGCTTCTATTGTATTTCTTATCAAACTAGCAACTTATACTGCAGTTATTCAACTAAGTGTTTTAGAAATGGCAAAACTATACCTATTTATTTTACCAGAACTTCTCTTTTATACCTTCCCTATCTCATTTTTCATAGCTACAACTTTAACTCTATTTAAACTCTCAAACGACAATGAAATAGTAGTTCTTTTCGCACTTGGAGTAAAACCCAGACTTATCCTGAAGACTTTTTTTACACCAGCTCTATTTTTATCTATCATTCTTGCTTTTAACTTTTTTTGGCTTTTTCCGCATGCAAAAGTTTTATCTAAAAACTTCATATCATATAAAACAAGTGAAGCAAAATTTAACCTTTCTGCATCTGAATTTGGTCATAGTTTTGGTGAATGGTTGCTTTACATAGGTAAAAGCAATGTAGATGGTACTTATGCAGATATTATACTTTTCAACAAAAAGAAAGAGGAAGAGATTTTAATAGATGCTAAAAAAGCCGAGATTATAAACGATTCTGGAATACTAAGATTAAAACTCACAAACGGTGAAGGCTATAGCTACTCAAAAGAAAAATTTACTCAAATAAACTTTGAAACTATGTACATAAACGACACGATGAAAACTAATCTAAAAACATACAAAAGTGCTATTGATTACTGGGCTGATAAGTCAAAGCATAAAAAGTTTATTATGAATGTTTTACTTAGTCTATTTCCTCTTATAAGTCTATTTTTAGTAGCTAGTATTGGTATAGTACATGTTAGACACCAAAAAGGGAAGGTATATTTATACTTATTCTTAGGTATCATTATTTATGATGCTCTAGCTATTACTCTTCAAGGTATGCTATCTTTTTATACTATACCAGTACTTATCGTTTCATGGCTCATAACAACATATATAATCTATAAAAAAACAATTGTATCAAGATTCTAAATGAGATGTGCCCTAACTCTTGCCTACAATGGAACAAGTTTTTTAGGCTCACAAACTCAAAAAAGTTCATCTAATACTATCTTTGGAAACCTAGAGAAAGTACTTCAAAAGATTAACATAGATACAAAAATTGTAGCTTCTGGAAGAACAGACAAAGGTGTCCACGCAACTGGTCAAGTTTGTTCATTTGATATACCTAAGTTTTGGCAGGATTTAGACAAACTAAAAGATGTGTTAAACAAGATGCTTCCTAAGACAATACAGGTTAAGAGTATCAAAGTTGCAGATAATGACTTTCATGCCAGATATAATGCTAAAAAGCGTGTTTATAGATATATAATCAAAAATACTAAGTCAAATCCTTTTGAAAATGACTTTGTAAGTTTTTATGATAATGTAAACTTTAAAAATATAAAACAAAATATAAAACTTTTTGTTGGAGAATTCGACTTTGTAAACTTTATGAAAACGGGAAGTGATGTAAAATCCACCAAAAGAGAAGTTTATAAAGCTTTTGCTTACAAATATGATGGCTACATAGTTTTAAACTTTGAAGCAAATGGGTTTCTAAGGAGTCAAATCAGACTAATGGTTGGAGCACTTTTAAAACTAGATGAAAAAGAGATTATAGAACAACTAGAGTGTAAAAAAAATCACAAAATCAAACCTGCTAAATGTAATGGCCTATATCTTTCTCGTATAAAATACTAGATTTTCCATTAAGCCACAAATACAAATGTATTACCTATGTAAGTACTAATAAACTATTTAGATAAACTATGTAAAGTATCTATAATCTCATCCATTTTAGTACTTACATCACTTACAACATTAGAAATATCATTTACTTCATCTGCATTTTTATTTAAAGTACCTGAAGCATCAGAGATAGATTGAATAAGTATATTTGTAGTAGCAGATGTTTCAGCAAGACTTTTTTGTGTACGCTCAGCAAGTTTACGAACTTCATCAGCAACAACAGCAAAACCACGACCATGCTCACCTGCTCTTGCCGCTTCGATAGCTGCATTTAAAGCTAATAAGTTTGTCTGATCCGCTATATCTCCGATAGTTGTTAATATCTCTTTTGTTTCATTTGCATTTGAGACTAGTTCTTGAAGATTTCCAACCATTTCATTTTCTGTTTCTGAAACACTGTGAATTCTTTTAACAATATCATTTATACTATCTTTGAACTCAACTATGGTTGTATTTGTAATCTTTTCTATTGTATTGTTTAAACTATTTGATGATTCTATTATTTGCTGGCTTGAATCTTCATTCTGTTGCTGCATATTTTCTAAAGACTGACCAAGTGTATTAATATTATTAAGTAATTCAGCCATTTTTGATTCAACAGTTATATCACTTCTTGCAGAAAATACACCTTCAGAAAAACTCTGTAAAGTATCTATTGCATTATCTATATTTTTCTCAGACTCATCAAGCATTTTATTCATGCTATTTCTAAGAATATGCATATATGGTGTTTTTGAATCAGAATTAATTCTTGTTGAAAAATTTCCTTTTGAAATTCTATCTACTACTAAAACTACTTCGCCAGCTACTTTCATATCCATGTTAATAGTTTTTTGATAAACAGTTATAATTTTATTGCAGTTTTCTTCTTCTTCAGAATTTATATTTTCGTTAATATCTATTTTATTTCTATTAAAATTCATCATTTCTAATAGTTGAGCAGCTTTTTCCACCATGATTGATGATGTAGTTGAAGAGACATTTTGAAAGATCATAGCAAGAGCAATTGTAATAACAGCTAGAGCAGTATGAACAATAGCAGAGTTACTAAAGAATAAAGAAGCAACTAAAATAGTGGAAGCAACAACTAGTATTATATTTTTTTGTATTAAATTCATAAACTTATCCTAATTAAGTGTTTTATACAATGCTTCGGCATCGGCAATTTCTTCTACAGAAGGTTTTCTTCGACAAGACATATATGTTTTTTTACCTGTCAACTCATCATACATAGGATAAACAACTGCATAAACCCAATAATATCCACCATTTTTAGTAGAATTTTTTACATAACCATTCCAATCATCACCACGTTTTATTGTTGTCCATAAATCTTTAAAAGCAGCCTTTGGCATATCTACATGACGGACAATATTATGAGGTTGACCAACTAACTCTTCTATCTTATATCCAGCTATTTTACAAAAATCATCATTTGCAAAAATAATAATACCTTTTTCATCAGTTTGTGATATAAGAAAATCATCACTTTTTAATACATATTCACTCATTTTTGCTCCAATAGAATATTATAAACAAGATTTTATCGTAAAAGAGCTAAATTTTGTAAAAGAAATTATAAAACAACTAGAGTGTAAAAAAATTCATAAGATCAAACCTGCTAAATGTAATGGCCTATATCTTTCTCGTATAAAATACTAGATTTTTTATTACTAAAATCATCAACTAAGCCAACATCATAGTAATAACTGTATGACTTAAAAAATGACCACCTATAAAGCATCTATGAACCCTAAATTAAATCACATATTTTTGATTTTAATTTTTGAAGTTCATCAGATTCTAATTTAGTGATAATGCCTTTATCAAGCTGTATTCTTTTTAAATCTAGTGTACAAAGCCAGTTAGCAACTATAAAACTTTTTTCTTTAAGATTATCTCTGGGAGCAATTTCTATTTTATACTCTGTTTGTATATCTTCCGTTGAGAGAGGAACAACAAGAACAGACTGATACTTACTTTCTGCAATAGATCTATTTAAAAAATTATTTTGTAAAATAACTGCTGGTCGAATCTTTCCAAACTCACTATTGTATTTTTTTGCAAAATCTACAAGATATACTTCCCCTTGTTCTATCATATTTTATCTCCAATATCACCTATAATATTATCAAGAATATCTGGATGCTCACTTTTAAGTAGTCCTTGGTTACGCTTGAGCCACATTTGATATTCTACTTCTTTAAGAGCATCACGCAAGTATGGTTCATAACTCGCTGGAATCACAATACTTTTAAGCTCTTTTTTTCTTTTATCTTGAATATATATAATTTCATGGACATCACTAATAATTCTAGGATGCTTTGCTATTTCATTAACTGCTACTATCATACTGTCTCCTTTATATGTATATTAATATGTATATACTAACATACTGCTTAATATACATATTAGTTTGTTAACTAAACCACCGTTTAAATTACATTTTGATTTTATACTAAAATTATTTGAATTGGAAGCTCTCTACTGCTATGGATGGAAAACCCCACATGAAGTTTATTATCAAGATGCTAATAATTCAGATTCTAAAGGAGTATAACTGTTACCACTGGTATCGTAGAAAGGTGAAATAAGAAAACTTGTTTTACTGGTACTAAAAAATGGAAGCATTATAATACGCAAAACAAATCCCTATAAATATATTTTTATTAAGATACTACCCCAGATAACAACAAAAACAAAAATACTTAAAAATACAACCGTACTTCCTACATCTTTAGCTCGACCAGCCATAGGATGATGCTCTAAAGTTACTAAATCTACTACACGCTCTATCGCACTATTAATTGTTTCAGCTAAGAGCATCCCCATTAAAGATATAAAAAGTAAAAGTTTATATACTAAACTAAGTTCAATATATAATATAAATGGCAATAAGAATATACTTAAAATCAGTTCTATTTTAAAAGATGTCTCATGCTTAACAATATCTACTAATCCATTAAGAGCATAAGTAGTATTTTTTAAAAAATTATATTTTGGTTGATTTCTCAATTATCTTCCTATCTGTAAAGTTTCTTATTATACAAATAATCTAACACAATTACAAATGCTAGAGCATCTTTTTCTAACTCTTCATCATGTTCAACAGGAGTAAGGTTATTTGTATCATGTATAAAGTTTGTTGGATATAAATATGAAGGGTATGTGAATAGAATATTAATTTTTATTCATTTAAGAGAATAAAATCTATTTTTGCATAAATTTTTCCATTTATAACTATACTTAATTTTTGAATACCTGAATAATACTTTCTTGTACTGATTTTTTTAAATGAATGCTTTTTTAAAATAAACTTAGATTTTTTATTATATGAACCCTCCGATATTTTAAAAACCTTTTTAGAGTATTTTTTATTTTGTCGTAAAAACTCCATAATATATTCTACTCTTAATTTACCAAGACTATTTTTAGAGCTAAGTTCAAAAGAAAATTCTACTTCACCACCCCACTCTACCTTTTGTGTTATTTTAAAATCATCTAACGATATATTTTCTGTTTCTCTAAATCCAAACAGACTTAAGATCTCTCTATCACTTTGTTTTAAAAGTGTACGACAAGCATGTTTTACAAGTTTGTCTGTTTCATCACTTTCACCTAACCACTTTTTAGCTATTCGCTTAACTAAGGATGGATTATCTTTTGATATATCGTTTAGATTATTTGCTACACTTTTTCTAACATAAGCAGATTCATCATCTTTTAAAAGCTCTAATATTTTAACAATTTCACTTGCATCTTTTTTAAACTCGCTTAGTGCTATTGCCCAAGGTAAACGAGGACGACAACCTTCACTTGATAGTCGTCTATGATGTTCATTTACTGAAAGAGCCCATACATGCATCTGCTTCATTGTAGGTTGTGGATACTTTAGTATAAACTGCCTTATTGCAAACTCACTTGTACATTTAACGGTGAAAGACTCTAAAGCTCGCATAGATACACTAAACTCATCAAGGCCAAATACTTCGACATAATCTTGAAATATTATATTTTCTAGATAATAATCATGGTTCATATCGTTAAATGTATCTATCAAAATATTTATACTTCTCTCATAAGAGGAAGGTAAAAAATCCTTTAAAGTGCTAGATATATGTCTCATCCTTTGTTTTAGCTCTTTTTTACTCCACGTATCATCAAATACTTTAGTCTCAAAAAGCTCTATATCAAAATCATCATAGTGTTTTTTTATGCTATTTGCCAATGTTAAAATATACTGAGAGTTATATAAGTCTTTAAGAAGTTTAGCCATTTATACACTTTTTTTTGATAAGATTGTAGCAATTTAAACTAAAAGAACAGATATGACTGAAGAACTAAAAGATGTAAAACTTCCAGAGGGTATGAACGCTGAAACACTCGCACACCTTATGGAGCCACAAAACTACGGTAAACTTGATGATGCCAACGGTGTTGGGGTAGCACTTGATGAAAAAACAAAAGAGTATGTAATCTTTTATACACTTCTTGATGGTGAAACAGTTAAAAATGCGACATACGCAACTAATGGCTGTCAAGATACAGTAGTGATAGGTTCTATGTTTACAGATATGATAAAAGACAACGATTTAGAGTACGCAAAAGATGCTATAAGAAGAATGAATGAAAAATTAGGAACTATGAGTGAACAACAACAAGTTTGCGCAGACTTAGTTTTTAGCTCATTTATGGCATCACTTCAAAACTTTGAAAATGTTCAAAATGGTAAAGTCGAAGAGTTGCACTTGTTTAAAATGAAGGAAAGTTGTGATGCAATTAACTCGTAATTTGTAGGAGCACTTATTTTCAAAGAAAATATGATGCCCGAAAAATTACAATAATAGAGTTAATTGTACAAATAAAGGAGAAAATCATGAGTAAATTATTTAAGGCAAAACACGAACTTTGGTTACACATAAACTTTGCATCATTTGCAATAAATGACGAAGAGATAAAATCAAGACTTTATGACTTCTCACAAATTGCATTTAGACACATGAAGTGGATAGCAGAGGATGTACTTAAATCTGAAAACAACTATAACTATGACAGAGATATGATGCTTTACAAACGGGATAATGTTTTTGATGTTATAGAGGCTCTTGTAAAAGAAACAAAACAAACTATGAAGCTTTATAGTAAAAATATCTTAGGTGAAAGACTAAGAACTGATGATGATTACCTACTAGAGTATCTATCTCAAGTTTTAAAAAATGAGAAGAACAACCAAGAGATAACTGCTTTTAATATGAAAAGAGAGTGGTTAGACAAAAACCTAGCACAAGACCAGATAGACGCACTTACTCTATTTTTATTTGAAGAATCATACAAAGAGTACGAGCTGATACTAGTTTATGCATTTATGCAAGCACGCACTGACAATATAACACAATTTAACGTTTTTCAAGACCTCATTGATGAATCACACTTTCACCTAAAATCATTTGGAAATATGATGGCAAAACTAGGGATTTTAGCACTTCCAAGAGAGTTGCATGAACTAACTTACATCATAAAAGATTTAAAACAGTTCGTAACAGATGGGATAGCAGAAGAGGAAGCTGCAAAAGTGATGTGTAAAGAGTTAAGTGATGCTATAAAAGATGAGGAACTATCTAAGTTTTTTGACTTTATAAACTATCAAGAGTCTTATCATATAGAGTTGATGAAAAAATTACTTTAGTCTACTCTAATTCTAAAAGAATAATTTAAGAAAATACATTAAATGGTGGCTGACACCTTTTTTTTAGTTAAATGGTGGCTGACACCTTTTTTTTTGTTTTCTGAATCGTATGAGTATGTGGCTATGGTTTGGGAGTTTTGTTTTAACTCTATAAGTCTATTGTTGTAATCATATATAAACTCTTTATCTTTGTAGTTTATTATGTTTCCGTTTAGGTCATATGCTATTAAATAATAGCCTACATCTTTTTTAAATTATTTTTTTACTTCATCATATAAATTATTTAACAAAATAGTAGTTTTCTCACTATAATTATTATCTATTTTAGCAAATTTAATAGATTCTTGAATATCAATGGAGTTTGATTTAATCATATTTAATAACTCCAATCTAAATTCATCTAAATAGTTGTTAACTACTTCCCAGACTATATTTTCATCTACACCAAAGTAACCATGTGTAATTTGATTTCTAAAATCCACAATAATTCTATATTCTTTATTTAGCATATTTGCTTTTAGAAGTTGATTAGTTGCTTCTCCTATTATTTCAAGTTCTCTAATTACAGCATCCCACTCAAGTTCACTATGTAAAAAATCTTGTGCATTTATGAATTTTTTTGAATATCTTTTAATCTTATCATAGGCTATAAACATATCAACAATATAAAATTCAACTTCTCTATTAGACATATATTATGTCCTTTTCAATTCTATTACCAATAAATGCTCTAAGATTATTAACAGTTCCTAAATCAACATTTTTTTGAAACTCTTTTTCTAAAAAATATTTTAAATCATAAAACTTTTTAAATGAAGATGGCATATCTACTAGTATGTCTATATCTGAGCTATCCTTTTGTTCTTCTCTAGCATAACTACCAAAAAGACCTATTTTAAGTACACCATAGTTATCTTGTAAATATGATTTTTTATTTCTTAAAAATGTTATTACTTCATTTTTAGTCATATTATAGGCCTTTTAGAATTTTATATCATTATTATAACAAAAATTATTTTTAATTCAGTCTATAGGTGTAGATTTATTATCATAAATTCTCATTATTTAGAACTAATATACCTAAAATCATAATAATTATTGAATTTAAATTTTTATACATCAATCAAATACCATTTCAAAGTTTTGGTTTGCATCTTTAATGGTTATTATACCAAAAGAGTTGTAAGAGTAGCTACCTAGTGTCTTTCACCGTTGTATGTACTTATTTAGATATACATAAGTGAAAATTCACCCCACCCACGAGGAGTATTTTGTGATGTAGTTTCTACTGTGTAGCAATTTTTTTATGTAAAGTTTGTTGTACAAAAGCATTTAATGACATACCTGCTTTTAGTGCTTCTTTATATATTTTTTTGTGAAGTTCTGGGTCTATTCTAACATTGAAAACACCCTTATAAACTTTTTGTGGTTCACGGTTTAACTCTCTACATGTAGAGATATAGTCATCTACAACTGTATGAAAATTATCCTCAAGTTCATCAGCAGAAGTCGCTTCAAAAGTAACCAAATCATCAATCATTTCTAGTTTACCGAAAAAGCATTTATCTTCTGAAGAGTATTCTATACTTCCGATATATCCTTTATACTCAATAGTATTAGACATTATAAATCCTTTAGTTTTATTTGTATTTGTTTTACTATGTAAACTTTCAATACATCACTTGGATGTGGCTTATGTAAGTTTATCAAGTTATCTGATTTTTCATTGTAAAATTTTACAGCCGAACCAGCACACTCTACCTTTACATACCCAAAAGCAATTAGTAACGTTTCCAACTCACTAAAAGTCAAGTCTCTTTTTATAGGAGTTTGTAAAAATTTTCTTAAAAGCTTTTCCTTTTTACTCATATCATCATGATACCACTTTTCAGTTACAAAGTCAAATTTACTGTAAAGCCTTTTATTTAAAATCGTTTTTTAATTTTGTCCATAAAATTCCTATATATTCATGAACAGCAATTTGTGACTTCATAAAGCTTTCTATATCTGGTGCATCAAAATATGTATCTATCTTTTTTTTATAAAAGTTTGTAGGTGCTGGTATGGGATGTAAACCAAGTGATTCAAATAACATCATAGAGCGTGGCATATGAGTAGCTGATGTAACTAGAATAAAAGGCTCTTTACCAACTATAGTTTTACTAAACAAGGCTTCTTCTTTTGTATCTTTTGGCTTAGAGTTTATAATTAAATTATTTTTATTTATACCAAGCGACAAGGCTAACTTTTTATTAATTTTTGCATTAGATATACTTGTATTACCTGCATATCCTGTAAATATTATTTTTGTTTTAGGCATAGTTTTATGGATTAAAATTCCTTCTAAATCTCTTTTGATACTTGCTGAACTTATCTGTGAAGACAAAGGTTGAGAGTCATCATCATTGTGACCGGAGCCAAGTACATGTATATACTTTACCTTATTTGTAAGACTATATTTTGGGTATTGATTTTCTAAGTTAGATATTAAAAAGTTTGCAAAAGGTGGATATGCAAATAAAAACAACAATGTAAAACTGATAAAAAGAGATCTCTTTGCTTGTGTATATTTGTTTAAAAATAAAAAATACAAACCTATAAAAAATAATGAAAATACTATGCCATATGGCTCTACAAAAAAAGTTATAAATTTCTTTAAAACAAACTCAAAATCACTCATAAAAAACTCCAATAGATTAATTTAAAAATTATAGTATAATTCCAATAATTATTAGCAGGATATTATATGCAAACTTTCGGAATTTTTTCAACAGAGATAGGTCACGTTTATTTAACTAAACAATACGTTTATATACAAGAAGAAGATGAAGTTATTGACTCTAAACATTTAGAGATGATGCTTAAGAAAAAAAGTAAAAATGTAGCTGGTACTATATTTTTATTTAACCCAACTATTGCACCTATTGGGTATAGTACAGACACACCACTAGATGAGCAAGAGTTTGAGGATTTTGATAAATTTGTTGAGTTAGAGTTTGACAGAAACTGTATACTTTTTGCAGCTGCATTAAAAGATGGTTACCGTGGAAAACTAGTAGAGATTAAATACCTTTTTAACTATAACAAAGCAGATATAGAGCCAACACCTATCATGGAAGAGTTTGATGCAGACTTAGATAGATTTACAAGTGGACAACTAACACGTTACAAAAAAGAGTTGAACTATCAAGACTACACAAACCTTAGTCTAAATGGTAAGTTTGTATTTTTTGCCTCTGGAAACAAGTATGACAGACATCATAAATCAATCATTCACTATGCTAGAGCACTATCAGCTGCAGCGAAAAAACTAGGTAAAGAGATAGTGTTTATGCACGATAGAAACTATGATGAAGATGAGAGTAAAGAGGTAGCGTACTTCTTACCGGCTTTAGCTCATGGAAAACTAAGAGATATTAGAGCAAATGCCGTAAAAAGAGCATTTGCTACAAACCCTCCACAAATTCAGAGACTAGGGTAATTCCCTAGTCTATCTTTTCGCTTGGCTTACCAAAGTAGTAACCTTGTGCATAATCAACATCTAACTCTTTAATCTTATCAAACACATCTTTTGAGTGAACAAACTCTGCAATAGTCTGAATATTCATCTTTTTCGCAAAATCAACTATTGTTTGTGTAATCATTTTTGATTTATTATCTACATCTATATTTTTTATCATAGAACCATCTATCTTTATATAATCAACTTTTAACTTCATAAGATACTCAAAATTTGAATACCCTGTACCAAAGTCATCTATAGATATTTTAACTCCATACTTTTTCACATCATCAATAAACTCTAAAACTTGATCAAAGTTTTCAATACCTTCTGATTCTATGATTTCAAATACTACATTTTCACTTATCGGGGAAGAGTTTAACTTATACATTATAAAATCGTAAATATTTTTATTTAAAATATCTTCAACTGATACATTGATAGATACTTTATAATCTAAGTCTTTAAACCTATCTAGTGTTTTTTCTATCATAATTTTTGTAAGCTGATGATAGAGCTTATTTTTCTTAGCAAGTTCTAAAAAATGGATTGGAGCTATATGTGATTCATCATCATCAATAATACGCATAAGTGCTTCAAACTTCACTATTTTGTTTGTTTTAACATCCACAATAGGTTGAAAAACTGGTATAACTTTGTTATTATCTATCGCATCTTTTAATTTTTTTGTCCATTTAAGATTTTTGTCATACTCTTTTGTCATCCCCATTGATTCATCATAAATAACAAAGTTGTTTTTATTTTTCTTAGCTATTCTTAATGCCATATCAGCATTTGCTAAAAGTAAGTCAGAACCATAACTCATACCAATAGATACAGATAAACTTACCTCATGAGACTCATCTATCTTAAATATTTTTCTTGAAATATTATCACTTATAAGGGAAGCAAAAAGCTCAAACTCATGAAGATCTATCTCATTATTACAGATATAAGCGAACTCATCAGAATGAAGTCTATATATACCACCTTCACTTCTGATAATTACACGTAAATAAGATGCAAACTCTTTTAAAACTTTATCTCCAACCTCTTCACCGTACAAGTCATTTATCTCTTGAAATGAATCAATATTTATAATCATTAAAAATATATTTTTTCTAAGTTCTAATAATTCTGTCAGTTTTCTTCTATTTTCTAAACCTGTTAAAGTATCATAGTAAAATTGATGCTCAATAGAGTCAAGCATATTGTTAAAAACACTTTTTATAGAATCTAACTCCACGATATTATCATCAATCTCAACTCTTTTTGTCATATCTTTAGAGTTCGTTATATTTATAATGACGCTAGAGAACTTTTTGATTGGATTAATTAGATGTTTATTTAATTTTAAAAAAATTATAAGAAAGATTGTAAAAGAAAAAACAACTAAAAAGACAATAAAAAAGTTTATAAACTCAGATAATGATATTTTCAACTCTTCTACAGGGTACGATACGTCTATAACACCTAGGACATCATCAACATGAGCATTTGAATGACAACTAAGACAATCATTTGTAGCGACTACAGGGTAATAGTACTGGATAAAATCAACATTTGATATGTTTAGAAGCTCTTTACCACGCATAGCTATTTTCACATTTTTGTCAGTATTTCGTTTGTACTTATCATTCATAATTTCACCATATAAAGAGGCTACCACTTCACTTCTATATACTGAAATTTTTAGGTTTTCATTAACTTTATTTAATCTACTTATTATTTCGTTTAAATCTTCTTTATTCCATCCTCTTTGCATAGCAGAGTACAAGGTTTCAAAGACTAGCATACTTGTTTTTTTAGCATCAACTTGAGCTAAATTTGTAATGGCATTTTTTTTGAGGTATTCACCATACACAATCGCTGATAGAAGCGTAAAGATTAGAGTTGTAGCTATAATTTTTGCAGTTATTTTTGTATATGATGTTTTTTTCTTCATAAATTTCCATTATTTAAACTAATTTCCATTTGAGTTTATAATAATAGTTGTTATAAAGAGATTAAATACTAACCTCTTTAATATCTGCAATTTTGAGGATACTTTTATAAATAGATGCTACTAAAGATTTTCTGTTATTTTTAACAGCTTCATCTTCGGCATTTACCATTACATATTCAAAAAACTTATCTAGCTCTGGCTTAAGACCAAGCAAAGTATCTAACTCCTCTTCATAAGAAGCATAGGTTTTTTCACTAATTTCAGAATATTTAGTAAAAAGTATCTTTTCAGCATCTTCTTCAAACAGTGATGTATCAACTTTCATATCAACAGATAAATCAATATCTTTAGTTATATTTGCCACACGTTTAAAAGTTGAAAAAGCTTCCGCAAAACCTTCAGAGTTTACCATAGCATCAAGTGCAGATATTTTTTCACTTATTGCCAGTAGTTCTCTTTCCCCAGTTACAAGTACAGCTTCTATTACCGATGCATTTACTTTAAAGTACTGTTTTACACGCTCTAAGAAAAAGCTTTCGAACTTTTGCATATCGATTGCTTCATATCCACTTGCTAACTCTTTCACCGTAGAAACTATATCGAACTCTAAGTTATGCTCTTCACATATTTTCATCATACCATTCACTGCACGACGAAGTGCAAATGGATCACGAGAACCTGTTGGGATTTGATTTACAGAAAATAGACCAAGAAGAGTATCTAGTTTGATACTCATAGCAACTATTGCGCTCATCTTTGAAGATGGTAAATCACTATCTTCACCATCTGGAAGATACTGCTCTTTTATAGCAATAGCTACCTCTTGACTTTCACCAGATTCTAGTGCATAGTAATATCCCATAAGACCTTGAAGCTCTGTAAACTCATAAACCATCTCACTCATCAAGTCAGCTTTTGCAAGTTCTAGTGCACGATTAAGTGACGAGGTATCTTCTAGTTTATATTTTTCAGCTAAAGTATTTGCTATCTTTGTCTCACGAACTATCTTATCTTTAACGCTTCCAAGACCTTTAAAAAATGCAACTTTTTCAAGCCCATCTGTACTTAAACCATTTTTCAAATCATTATCATAGAAGAAAAGACCATCAGCTAGACGAGGACGAAGAACAGTCTCGTTACCTTCGATAACTTTAGAAAAGTCATCAGTTAAAGCATTAGAAACTACACAAAACTTGTTAATTAACTTGCCATCTTTAAAAACCGGAAAATATCTTTGATGCTCTTTCATTGAAGTGATGATAACTTCAGGTGGTAGTCTTAAAAAAGCTTCATCAAAAGAACCTAAAAGTGCTGTTGGATTTTCAGTTATAGCAACAACTTCGTCAAGTAAGTCTTCATCTATCTCAATTTTTACAGCAGAACTTGATTCAAGAGCTTTAAAATCATTAAGTATCTTTTCACGTCTTTCATCTTGAAAAAGTGAAACACCACCACTTTTTAAAACTTCAAAGTACTCTTTTGCTCCAGCAATCTCAACTGCATCAAAATTACTAATACGGTGAAGGAAAGTTTTTTTAGATGATTTTACACCAAAAAGTTCAACATCAACAAGTTTATCTCCCATCATAACATTTACCCAACGAATAGGACGAATAAAGCTCTCAGAGTTACTACCCCATCTCATAGCCTTACCAAATACAAGAGACTTTACCCAAGTGTTAATCATATCTGATAAAAGTTCAGTTGATTTTTTTCCCTTTATCTCTTTTTTAAAGTAAAGGACATCTTTACCGCCTTTTTGTGCTGTGCCAATCTCTGAAAGTTCTACTCCACATTTTTTAGCAAAACCATTCGCAGCTGGTGTTGGCTCTCCATCTTTATATGCTACAGCTAAAGGTGCACCAAACAACTCTTCAACACTATCAGCCTGAGAAGTAGCAAATTCTCTGTGCCAAATTACCAAACGACGAGGCGTATAGTAGAATTCAAATTCACATAAAAGTGAGTTTTTTTCTAAAACATCTGCATATTTTTTCTCAATATTTTTTAGCTCTTTTAAAAGTGGAACTGCCGGAAGCTCTTCAACACCGATTTCTATAAGTAATGGTTTTAACATATATGGACTCTTTTATATTATATTATCGCGATTTTATCCTTTGTTTGGTTAAAAACTAATAAATTAAAAATTTCTTAAACAAGATAAATAAACTCTTACTTAGGTTTTAACATTAATAAAGAGTAGTTACAATATCGCAATTAAAACAAAACACAAGGATTAAATATGCCAAAGATTAACAAATACGAAAATATAGACAATGTAGAGCGTGAAGCTAAAAAAGACTTAATTGACCGTCATTCACCATTCATCACAGTTGTAGGTGTTGCTAAAGCTGGTGAAATGCTAGCAGTTAACGTTAAAATGGGTAACGAATATACTCACCCAGATGATTTTGATCACTTTATTGAGTCTATTACTCTTTTTAATGGTGATACTAAACTAGCATCTGCTTCTTTTGTTCCAGGAACTTTAGGAAATGAAAAATCTCATTGTGAAGTAACTTTTAACATCCGTCCAACAGGTAAAAAACTAAACCTTACGGCACATGGTTACTGCACTAAACACGGTATCTGGGAATCAACTGCTGTTATTGTAGAAGTAGCAGAGTAGTTAAAACGTTTAAGCCATCATAGATGGCTTAGATATATAATAACCTTGAGAGTAGTCAATCCCTAGTTCTTTTACCTTAGACATTATACTTTTAGAGTGAACATATTCTGCAACTGTTCTGATACCCAATTTTCTCGCAAACTCTACAATCGTTTCAACAACTACAAGTGAATTTTTATCTACATCCATATCTTTTACAAGTGAACCATCTATTTTTATATAATCTGCATCTATTTTAGTAAGGTACGAAAAGTTTGAATATCCTGAACCAAAATCATCTATTGCAATTTTAGCACCATATCGTCTAACTTCATTTATAAAGCGACCAACTTTATCAAAATCTTCTATTGCATCTGATTCTAGTATCTCAAATGTCACTTTATTTGAAACTCTGGATGTTTTTAACTTCTCCATTATAAACTCATGCATCTCTTTATTTATAATATCTTCTATTGAAAGGTTTATAGTAAACTCAAAATCTATACTCTCGAATGTAGCAAATGATTTGTTTATTATCGTTTTTGTAACTATATTATAATACTTAATCTTTTTTGCAATTGGTATAAAAATAAGTGGTGAAAGAATTTTACCATCACTATCTATTAGTCTAGCCAAGCATTCATACTTAGCCACTTTATTTGTTTGTGTATCAACTATAGCTTGATAGTAAGGTATAACTCGATACTGTCCAACAGCTTCTCTTACAACTTCACTAAGCTGTATATGTCGCTCATAGTTGTTTTCAAAGTTCATTTTATCTTCATAGATCCAAAAAGGAGCATTTATATCTTTTGCATGTTTTAATGCCATGGATACTTTAGAAAATATATTGTCATTATTTTTATTTGCAGATGAAGCCAAAGTAAAATCTATAAATATATTTACATCTTGATACTTGATAAGTGTATCTTTAAACTCATCATAAAGCTTATTTAGATGTTCTTTTAGCTCATAAAAAAACATTTTTTTATCTATAACAAAAGCAAACTCATCACCTGACAGTCTATATACTTTATGGTCGGGTAATCTTTTTCTAAGTAATTCACCTAACTCTTCAATAACAAAATCACCAACTAAAAATCCATAAAAATTGTTTATAGTTGCAAAGTTATCTATATTAAAAATAATTAGAGAAAAATCTTCTTTTTCATCTAAATCTTTTCTAAGTTGGTAAACATTAGGGAGGCTAGTTAAGTGGTCTATAAAATATCTGTTAAAAAGGTTATTTCTACTTTTTAGTTTTATCTCTTTACACAAAATACTAAGAGTTTCTTCACAAATATCATAAATTTCTACATTATCTTCAATTTGTTTTATTTGATTTATCAAGTTACTAGTATCGTTAGAGGAAGCTACTATAAAACTATTATTTTGTGCTAATCTATCATCTAAACTCAAACTGTCCCCTAAAAATACTTAATTATACTTTTAAAAGCAATAACAGTTCCATTCCTTGTTTAAATTGTCTTTTTTTTGGTAACTTTAACAATCTTTATCTAAGTTCTCTAAAGGCTTATCTATATAAAACCCTTGAGAGAAGTCAATACCCATCTCTTTTACTTTATCTAAAACTGTACTTGAGTGTACATATTCTGCTATTGTTTTTATATTTAATTTATTCGCAAAATCAACAATTGTATCAACAACTAAACGAGAATTTTCATCAGTATCTATCTCTTGTATTAAAGAACCATCAATTTTTAAGAAATCAACATTCATTTTAATCAAATAAGAAAAGTTAGAATACCCATCTCCAAAGTCATCAATAGCTATTCTAGCACCATATCTTTTAACTTCATTTGTAAATCTTTCAATCTTTTTAAAATCCTGAATAGCTTCTGATTCTACTATTTCAAAAATAACTCTAGAAGATGAACGAGAATGCTTTAACTTTAGTAAAATAAAATCAAAAATATCACTATTCATAATATCTTCTATTGATAAGTTTATACTAAACTCATACTCATTACCTTCAAATGCATCAAAAGATTTATTGATAATAATCTTAGTTACATGGTTATAAACTTTAATTTTCTTAGCAACAGGTATAAAAAGAACTGGTGAAATAACATTTCCTTTACCATCCATAAGACGTGCTAGACACTCATATTTTTGAATTTTCCCTGTTTTATTATCTACTATTGGTTGAAAATATGGGACTATTCTAGAGTTTATTACAGCTTCTCTAACTACTTTTGAAATTTTAATATTTTGTTCGTATTCATTTTCAAAACCCATTCTATCTTCATAAATCCAAAAAGCAAGACCATTGTTTTTTGCATAACTTAGAGCCATTGAAACTTTTGAAAAAATATCATTATTATTTGCATTTGCACAAGATGCGATAGTTAAAGAGACTACTATCTCATTTTCTCTATACATAACAATGATGTTTTTTATACTGTCATAAAGTTCTATAAGGTAGTCTTTTAACTCATAAAAATCTTTTGTTTCATCTAAAACAATAGTGAAATCTGTACCAGATACTCTATATAGTTTTTGATCTATTTTAGTTGATAAGTACTTTACAACTTGTTCTATTACATAATCACCTATCAAATATCCATAAAAATTATTTATAGTTGTAAAATTATCAATAGATATTGTAACAATTCCAGCCC
>CAZZAZ010000001.1:39691-42077 GCA_964652355.1 uncultured Sulfurimonas sp.
AAAATATTTATAAAGTAGAATTTAACCACATTTTTAATATACTCACAAAAATATTAAAAAAGGGCTTTTTATTGAAATCATTTCAGAACTTAGTTCTTTTACAAAATTTATATCGGCTAAAAGCTTTAGGTTTTGAGTATAGTGATTCTTTTTCTGTAAACCAAAAAGACACACATATAAAAGCGACAAATATTAAAGAGTTAGAAAAAAATATACAAAGCTGCCATCTTTGTGATTTAAGTAAATCACGCACTCAAAGCATGAGTGGTTTTGGCGATCTAAATGCGAACTTAATGATAATAGACTTTAGTGTATCACTTAACGATGATAGTACAAACTCATACTATAATGGTAGAAGTGGAGAGACTTTAAAAAAGATGATAGAAAATGTTCTTAATTTAGACATCAATGATGTTTACTTTACTCATGCAGTTAAATGTAAACCTTTAAATTCAAACATACCATCTGACTCAGAGTTCAACTCATGCAAAAACTACCTTTTTTCACAAATAGAATTTATTAAACCAAAAGTTATTGTTACTTTGGGTGAAGAAGCTTATGCTAAAGTAACATCTGAAAAAGAAAATTTTTCAGATGTTAGAGGTCATGTAATAGATTTTACGAATTACAAACTTGTTCCGATATTTCATCCAAATCATCTTCTTAGAAATCCTGATGACAAAAAAATTACCTTAAATGATTTAAAAACTATAAAGAGTTGCCTATGATTAAAAAATATATTATTTTACTACTGCTACCTATATTTGCTTTTGCAAATGGTTATCTTATATCAGACCTTCCTTTACCAAAAGCATATGTTCAAAACTTAGACCCTTATGAATGTGATGAAGTTTGTTTACAAGAGTATATAGATAACGATATGATTCTATCTTTTTTAGCTCATGCACATTCAAAACTTGATAATAAAAAGCAAAATGAGATTAGACTTATAAATATATCTATTTTAAATATTGGCTCAGATATAATCACAAAAAAAGTAAAAATTGCCCTACTCCTTCCATATAAAAAGATAGGGAGATACGCATCTTCAACTACTAATGCATCTTTTTCTTATCTAATGGCTAAAAATAGATTTTTTGAACTAAAAAGTTATAAACTAAATAGCGAAAGTAAACAGGATATAAAAAAAGTTTTAGCTCAAATAAAAAAAGATAAATTTAACTATGTAATTGCACCACTAACTCAAAAAGGTGCTGATGAAATAGTTAAATTAAATCCAGATATAAACATATACTTTCCAACTATTAATAAACAAGATGCAAACACTATTTCCCCATATTTATTTTACGGTGGGATTGATTATAGAGCGCAAAGTAACTTACTTATGAAAGAAGCTATTTCACCACTCGTAATCTTTGATGATAAATCTACTATAGGGAAAAAATTAAGTGCATATGGTGAAAATGCTTTTAAAAAACAAGGCTTAGACACTTTTGAAGAAAAAAAGGTTATAAAATTTTCTATACCAAAACGAACAACAAACCTAAAAAGACAACTAAACAAGCGTAAAAGTATACAAAATGGTTCATTTTTTATAAATACACCAATAATTAAAAGTGGTATGATTATGTCCCAATTAACACTTTATGATGTAAATACAACAAATCTTTTATCAACACAAGTAAATTATGATCCACTTATTTTATCTATGACTCAATATACAGATAGAAAAAAAATGTTGATTGCAAATTCAATTACTGAAGAAAATAGCGTACTAATTGAAACAAATTTACTACTAGGAAACGACATAGTATATGATTGGATCAACTATACAACAACTGTTGGAGTTGACTACTTCTTTCACCTACTTACAAATGAAGAGAGAGAGTATAGTATAGAGATTTATGATAATCAAATGCAATACACGATAGAGTTACTTAAACCATCATTATCCAAATTTATACCATATGAACCATTAAGCTTTAAACAACGATAAAATCAACTCCTTAATATCTTTATCCATCTTTTTAACACTAGCATTTGAGTCAATATGAGCTAGTGTTATTTTCATCTCAAAAATTTTCTTATCATCTTTAAATATCTCTTGAAGTAGTATAAATGAAGCAGCTTTCATCTTCAAAAGCTGACTTTTAACCTCAATCATATCACCCAGCATAGCTGGCTTAATATAATTTGCTTCAATACTTTTAGCAACAAAACCACCATCATTCAATGCTGGGGTTAAACCTCGACTAAAAAAAGCTTCACTTCTAGCACGTTCACAAAAATTTAAATAGTTTGAGTGATAAACAATAGTTCCGGTATCTGTATCTTCATAATAGACCCTTATTTTCATACTAAACCCCTTTGTATACGGCACTTTCAAGCTTTTCATGATTTAACGGACACAAGAACGGTCACTAAA
>CAZZAZ010000002.1:0-33410 GCA_964652355.1 uncultured Sulfurimonas sp.
TTTTCAAGAGTTTTGACTTCACACAAGATTCAGCACATATACAAAAATATATTATTTGAGAATATTCCTGGTTCAAGAAGTAATGAGTTTGAAGATTATATGGTTTTTAATTTACTTGATGAAGACCCAACTATCCTATAAATAACCCAGAGTTTCTCTTTCTTATTTTACATTCTTTTTAACATTTTTGAAGAAAATCAAAATAAATTTTATGATTTCTTTTCTGTATAGCAAAATGCTAAGACTAACTTAACCTTGAAGTGATACAATTCCAGTATATTAACATTAGCGGTTAAGTAAGTTAGACCAAGATTAACACACCTTTTGGTCGTTTTAGAGTATGTATTTAACTTACTAATTTAATGAAATACGGTGGCAAAGTCCCTTAAACAGGACTTTAGGTTATAGCAGGACTGATTTTTCGAATCCCTCTACCCCATCCACCATTTCAAATTTTACACAAAGCAAAACATAATGAACGATACTTCTGATTTAACAACATTAACTATACGAATAGCCATATTTGTAGTAATAGCAGGAATTTTTTACTTCATTTTAAAATCTAAAAAATAACTTTAGTTTATAAATATTTTGGAACTAATTCTTTTAATCTTTTATAAATTTTAAAAAAGTCAGTTGAATAAACTCTAGTATCAGCTATTGAAGTTATGAAGTTAGTATCACGTTCCCAACGAGGTACTAAATGCATATGAATATGCTCAGCTATACCTGCTCCACCAGCCTTTCCAAGGTTCATCCCTATATTTACACCTTGTGCATTAAAACCCTCTTTTAAAAGTCTTACACCTTTTTGAGCTAACTCACTCATATGTAACCAAACCTTAGGATCTAACTCTTCTAGTTTATCTGTATGAAAATGTGGGATAATCATAAAGTGACCTGGGGTATATGGGTACTTATTCATAACAACAAAGCAATATTCATCTTTGTAAAGTATATGTAAACTTTCATCATCATTTTTAGAGATATGACAAAAAGCACAACCATCTATTTTTTGATTTGTAACATATTCATCTCGCCATGGGGCATATAAAATATCTTTCACAAATAACTCCTTAAATGTTATATAAATGCAAATACTAGATTAGGAAATAAAATTACCAAACCTAAAGCCAAAAGCTGTAAAAGTATAAAAGGAATTATCCCTTTGTATATTTCAATAGTTTTAACACTCTCCCCTGCTGCACCTTTTAAAAAGAAAAGTGAAAGACCAAATGGTGGTGTTAAAAATGAAGCTTGTAAATTTAGTGCTATAAGTATAGCAAACCAAATTGGATCTATCCCAAAAGCTTGCATAACTGGAACGAGTATTGGTACAATAATAAAACTTATCTCAATAAAATCTATGAAAAAACCAAGTATAAATATACTAAGCATAGCTATACCTATAAAAGCCCAAACATTTCCAATATCGTTAGAGAAAAAATCAAGGATTAAATCAGTACCACCTAGTTCATTAAACACAAGTGAAAAAGCAGTAGCTCCGATAAGAATCATAAATATCATTCCACTTAGTTTTATCGTCTCCAAAGTAGCATATTTTACCATCTCAAAGTTGAGTGAACGGTTTAAAACACTTAAAATAATTGCACCAAAAACTCCAAAGGCTGCTGATTCTGTTGGCGAAGCGATTCCTGCAAATATACTTCCTAAAACCGCTATCATCAAAAGTAATGGTGGGATTATTGAAAATAGTATTTCACTTAAGGATTGCTCTTTTATATCATTGGAGATAGGAGCAGCAGAGGGTTTAAAGTATGAATAAATTAAAATATACGAGATATAAAGTCCAACTAAAACAAGTCCAGGAAGTACTGCACCCATAAAGAGTTCACCAACACTAACACTCATAACATCACCTAAGATGATAAGGATGATAGATGGCGGAATAATCTGACCTAAGGTCCCAGATGCCGCGATAGTCCCAGATGCTAATGATTTATCATAACCTGCTTTTAACATAAGTGGTAAGGCTATAACACTCATCATAACAACTGATGCTGATACTATTCCTGTTGAGGCAGCTAACATTGCACCAACTAGAACAACACTTACGGCTAAACCACCACGGACTCCACGAAATATAGCTGACATAGAGATAAGTAATCGTTCTGCCATTTTCGATTTCTCTAATACTAAACCCATTGCTATAAAAAGAGGTACTGCCATAAGGGTAGTGTTACTCATAATCCCAAAAATTCTAAAAGGCAGTACTTCAAAAACTTCAAACCCAAGTGTTGGGATAAAAAAAGCAAATACTATTGCAATAGTTCCAAATACAAATGCAACAGGGATACCAACTAAAAGAAGTGCTAAAACCACTACAAACATTGATAAAGCTATCATAAAGACTTCCAAGTACTAAAGTTCATTCTTGCATCAACTAAAGCTTGAAGTGTTAAAAAGACAAAGGCAAGAGGCATAAGTGATTTCACCAAAAATCTATAAGGTAAACCACCTGGATTTGAGGAACTTTCATATTGAGAAAAACTAAGTTCTACAAAATCAATCCCAATATACACAATCAAAAGAGAAAAAGGGAGTATAAAAAATAAAGATGAAATTAGATTTACTAAAGCCTTATTCTTCTCACTATATGAGGTATAAAATATATCTACTCTCACATGAGCATTTTCTCTTAGAGTATAAGCTATACCAAACAATATAATCACATCAAAAAGATGCCACTCTAGTTCTTGAAGAGCGATAGAACCAGTTGAGAATATATAACGTGCTGTTGCATCATACACAACTAACAAAACTAAAAGAACTAAAACAAAAGCAGTAAAATAACCTAAATACTTAATCATATAAAGTTTGGTGCATCATTTGCAAAAAGGATTATATCCCCTGCTTTAGTCTGCGAGATTAAAATATCTTGTATTTTTGATTTATCTTTTAACATTGTTTTGTTTATCACAGTTATATGTTTTGAAAAAAGTTCTGCGTTTAGAGCACCAGTAATTATTACTGTATCAAAAACTTCATTTATAGCTTTTGCTAGTTGAATATTTAACTCATCAGAACTTTCAACTAAACCAGGTGTTATGATAACTTTATCTCCATCGTGAAGTGAACAGAGTCTTATACCTTCAAGCATACCTTCAATGTTACCATTGTATCCATCATCAAGGATTATTTTTCCACCAGCTTCTATTTTTTGCAGACGATGTTCTACTGGTGTTAGTTTTTTCACAGCTTTTTGTATCTCTTCATTACTCATACCAAATTGTTTTGCAATTTGCACTGCTACGGCGATATTCATACTTTGAAATGAACCTAGTATGTCAGTATGTAAGTGAATTATTTCACCATCTACCTCTACATCAAAGTCTGTGCCATTTAGATTTGCATCTATATTTGTAATATTTTTACCAAAAAATGTAACTTTTTCATGTGCTTCATCTGTTACTGAATTATGAATATATGCTTTTTCTAAACGAGGAGTTTGCATAATTTCTAGCTTTGTACTTATAATATTTTTAAAAGACTTAAAGTACTCAATATGTGCAAGACCAACTTTCCCAACTACAACAGTTTGAGGCTCTATAAAAGTTGTAATATCGTAAATATCCCCACTCTCACGAGCTCCAGCTTCACAGATATAAACCTTTGTGTTATTAGGCAAAGACTCATTTATATCACGCATAATCCCACCAAGAGTATTCACACTTCTAGGGGTTGCATATACATTGAACTTATTTGCTAAAATCTCTGATACAAAGTTTTTTATAGATGTTTTCCCATAACTTCCCGTAATTGCTACTATTTGCAAATCTTTTATAGATTTTAGTTTATTTTTTGCCTCTTTTTTAAAGGTCAAAAATAAAAACTTCTCTATCATTACAGAACCTATATATGCAATTGCTAAAGGCATAAACACACCATACACTTCACAAGCAGATTTTAGAGTACAAAGTACATCTTGAAACACAACCAAAGAGAAAAGTAAAATCAAAAATCTTTTTACACGCCAAGTAAGAACTAACTTCTTATCTAGCTTTTTATACCAAATAAACAAAGATGGAAGTACTGCAAAGTAAAAGAAAATTGCGAAAAATTGACCAGTTGTATGATAAGCCACAAAAGGTATAAAAAAGTAAAATAGATGCCAATAAGGTTTATGATGTTTTAATACAACACGAGATATTTTATAATCATACCATTGAAGATTTGTAATCAAATACCAACCAAGAGTCATAACAAAGATTACGTTAGTTATAATGGCAAAAATGAACTGATACTCTTGCATTATTTATGCTCCAAAGTTTTTAAAAAAGTCTCTTCTATATTTTTTGAAACATCTTGTGCATGTTTCATAAAAAAGTAATGATCACCATCATAAACTTCAAGTCTTGAGTTTTTTATCAAACTATCTATCTTTTGAGCAGATGAAAGTGGTGTAGCAGTGTCATCTTTACCCCAACAAAGTAATGCGATACCTTTATAACAAGAAAATTCATGTGAAAAGTCTTCATTTACAACATTTTTAAAAGTTTCATACATTGGCTGAGATAACTCTTTTGCATCAGACGCCACAAACATAGAACGAAACTTAGAAAGTCCCAAAAAGTTAAAAACTTTTGTAGCAGCTATTTTAAGTTTTATAGCTAATGGTTTTGGTATATATATACCTGCACTAGCTACTAAAACTAAAACTTTTGGCTCAAGTAAAAGAGCTACCTTACCACCAAACGAGTGACCTAAAATAATATCTCTAGAAGCATTTAAGTGAATTAAAAAAAGCTCCATTATTCTCGCATAGTCTTTAGTTGTAAGAGTTAAATTGCAAGTTGAATTTCCAAACCCAGGCAAATCAATGTAAATATGACGGAAACTGTCCATATATGGTGAAAATGATTGTTTCATCAAGCCCTTATTACTTCCCCAACCATGAAGTATGATTAAATCTACTTTTGCTTGTGGATTAATAATCTCATAACTAATCTCTAGTGTATGTTGGTGAAACTGTATGGACTTTACTGCCATTACTTACCTTTTGCTTGGTTTATTGAGTGGATATACTCATAGTTTACTTTTATTCTTTTAGTTTGGGGAAGTGAATCGGAAAGAGATTCGATTGACTTTTTAAAATCAGAAAATAGATAGTTTGCCATAGACCCAGGTATAGGATTTATCTCATTTAAATAAACTTCACCATTGATAACAAAAAAATCACATCTTATCAAAGCACCTTCAAATAAACTAGTATATACCTTTTCAAAAGTTGATTTTAGTTTAGACTCTAATTCATCTGAAATATCTGCTTTCAAAATAGACTCAGATCTTGAAAAATCCATATATTTTTTTTCAAAATCTAAGAACTCCTCTTTTTGTGGTTCTTCAACAATAGAGAAGTTTATTTTACCATCAGCCATAAAACCTGCAAGATTGTATTCTTTCACACCATCTATAAAAGGCTCAACTAAAGCATTTTTATCAAACTCAAAAGCCATATCTAAGGCATAATCAAGTTCGCTTTCTTCTTTTACAATACTAACTCCTATAGAACTCCCAAGGCTAGCCGGCTTTATAATAACAGGAAAAGGTATCTCTATATTGTTATGTTCATGTGAAGATAATACTTCATAATTTAATGTTTTAATGTTTTTAGCATCACAAAAGTACTTTGTATATCTTTTATCATAAGAGAATACTGAAGCATCAGTGCGAGGGCCAATATACTTAATAGAGAAAAAGTCAAGAAGTGAGGCAATAGTTCCATCTTCACCATCAGCTCCATGAATAAGATTTAAAACCACATCTTTATGCTCCACACTTGAAAACATTGTTTTTTGAACAAAGGCACCATTTTTAAGTGTTAAAGTGGGCATCTTTTTATGTCCACCAGTAGAGAATATTTTAGCCTTCATATCTTTTGAATCAATTAAATAAAACTCATGATCTGTGTCACAAAATATAAAACTTAAATCAAATCCTGCTAATTTTTCTTTTAGAGTTATTGCAGAAACTATACTAATTTCGTGCTCAAATGAAGCACCACCAAACAAAATACTTAAACGCAAAAAATTTCCTTATATTTATCTTCATCCCAAGCAACAACTATTTTGTTACCATACTCTATAACTGGTCTTTTAAAAAGCATATTTTCTTTACATAACCATTCTCTTTTTCCAATATCATCAAGATTTAACTCTTTTAGTTTTAAATCTCTATATTTTTTACCTTTATTGTTAAAAAGTACATCTATATTTGAACCTTTTATCCAAGTATCTACTTTTTCAAATTCAACAATTGTTTTTTTAAAATCTATAAATTCTACTTCTATCTCTCTATCTTTAAAAAATCTTCTTGCATTTCGAACACTACCACAAGTTGGTATGCCATATATTTTTATCATCTATATCCTTATATTGTCTGAAGCAGTTTAAGAGCTTCTTTTACAAGACTCGCTGTATCACTTCCGCTACATGCAGACAGAGCTTTACTTACTTTATCTTTTTTAAATCCAAGTGATTCTAAGGCCTCGCTAGCTTCAGAAAAGGCTTGAGTTTTTGGCTCAGCTGATGAACCAAGTAACTCAACATCAAAACCATTTAATTCAACCAATATACGACCTGCACTTTTAGGTCCAATACCTGGAACTTTTTTTACACCATTCATATCTTTGTTATTAATAATAGTCGCAAATTGTGCAGGTGTGTAAGTTGAGCAAATAGCCATAGCTACCTTTGGTCCAACACCATTAATCTTTATAAGTCTTTGAAAAAGCTTTTTTTCACTCATATCTAAAAAACCAAATAATAACTGTGCATCCTCACGAATGATATGAGAGATATATAACTTAACTTTAGCACTACCTACAGCTGAAAAAGCATGGAGTGAAATAAAAACCTCATAAACAACGCCACTTACCTCTACATGTATAAAAGTCGGCTCCTTATACTCTATATTTCCATTTAAACCAACTATCATTTTACTCTTTCACCGCCTGAATCTCAAAATCTCCATCTTCTGTTTCAACTATACCGAAAATCTTATCTACTGAACCCTCTTTAGGTGTAAAAGATATCTCAACAGGTGGATCGACTAATCTAAATATTATCTCATTATGTTCAGTCCATTTATCTCTGTTGATAATTCTTGCATTAAATATATTATCTTGAAAAGAAGCGGTTTTAGTTGTTAAAAGAGTATGTTTATCATATTTTATCCTATAGTCTTTTGTAATAGCTTCTAAATGTTCTTGTGCTTGAACAAACTGCTTATATTTATTTACAAAAGCTGTTGGCATTTTAATACCATTTTTTTGATAATGAATCAATTTTTTCTTGACATTATTAAAAGCTGGAGTGTCATTTTTTATCATAATTTTATACTTCTCTATCTCTGCTTTTAACTCTTTAACGCTAGTTTCTAACTCTGAAATTTCTTCTTCATTTTCAGCAAGACCATCCTGCTTTGCTTTTTGAAGAAGTGGATCTATTACAAATATATTTTCAGTACCTTGAAGTCTTTCTATCTCTATACGCCTAGAAGCTGTAGCTTTTACATAGGAACCACATAATTCTATCTGTATATCTTTAGCATTTATTTCACCACCAACAGCTTGTTCTATCTCAACACTCTGTGCATTTATAATCCCATGTTCAAGTCTTTCAACTTTAATCTCTTCAGCATTTGCAATACCCCTATGTGTATTTATCTCTAATTTTCTTGCATTTATAACTGCTGATTTATGAGTTTGACCTGCTATAGTTGCGCGCTGAGCAGTTACTATAGCATTTGAGCCAACATTTCCTTCAATATCAATCTCTGATACTTCAACTACCATTCCATTCCCGACAGCATCTTTAAGAGCATCATTTTCTTTAACATTTATTGCAACTTCTGAGTCAATCCCAGCTTTAATATTTCCAGTAGTTTTAAAGCTTATTTCACCAATATCAAGATCTGATTTTATAGTATACATATTACCCTCAAGTGCAATATATCCAGATTCATTTGCTCTGTACTTTATACTATCTTTTTCATCAATTTCTTTTATAGTTTCATCAACAGTAAATGTTGGTTCATGCTTAATTACTGGTTCCAACGGCTTCATATATTCACCACGACAGTTACGACCAGGCTTGCCCTCTTTTGGTTTTATATATTCTATTAAGAGTTCATCTTCTGTAACACTTTTTATGAAACCACGAGACGCATAGTCAACCTTTTCGTTTTCATCTATTTCATCCTTATTTTCAAAATGAAGTATTAAAGCATCATCAGTAGTTGGTGTTGGTTCATAAGATTCAGAGACTAAGTAAGTTTCAGTTTTTTCATATACAACATTTTCACCTACTCTGACAAAAGATATTACTTTAGAAACTGTATCTATTTCAGGTTTGTTAAATACATCAATAAGAATACCTGCACGAACTTTACTTTTTCGTACTAAGTCTAAGAAATCTTGCTCAAAACTTGGGAAATAAGAAACTTTAGAGCCAGCCTTAATATTTAAGTAAACTTTACATTTAGTTGCATTCGCACCAACTGCTACATGAAAATCTCTAAAATTATCGTTTTGTATATTTTTCGAAAATATCTCAACCTCATACATTTGTTTTATTTGAAAATATTGATTTAATAAAGCAGATGGATCATCAAGACTATGAAGTTCTGGATCTTCACACTCTTCCCAATCAGATTCACCCTTTTCTTTATTGACCCTGGTATATGTTTGTACTTCTAAAATATTAAAATCAAGAGTTTCTACTTTTACATCATAATTTTTTGACACAGCAAGGAACTCTTTTGCTACATTTTGTGTCCTCAAAACTGTTGGACGAATCTTTTTTGATGAATGAGTTTGTTTTTTATTAGAGCTAAATAGTCCCATACTGTATTGTCCAAATTAATTTATTTATATTTTAACTCTATATTTTAATCAAATTTTGGTTAAAATATTGTAAAAGTCAACAAAATGTCAAAAAGAGGCCTATGTTTAAAGCAATATTCACAAATAGTTTTGGCATTTTATTTTCTAGAATTTTAGGATTTATTCGAGATTTATTTACAGCATCAGTCCTTGGTGCAAATATTTATAGTGATATATTTTTCATAGCTTTTAAACTTCCAAACCTCTTTCGTCGCATATTTGCAGAGGGTGCGTTTACCCAAGTTTTCATCCCATCTTTTGCCTCTTCAAAACAAAAATCAATATTTTCTGCATATATATTTTTAGTATTTTTATCTATCATAATTTTACTAACACTTTTAGTAAACCTACTTCCAAACCTTGCTACAAGGGCTATTGCAATTGGTTTTGACACTAACACGATTGAGTTAGCTGCACCATTAGTAGCTATAAATTTTTGGTATCTACCACTTATCTTTGGTGTAACTTTTTTAAGTGCCCTACTTCAGTACAAAAACCATTTCGCTACTACCGCTTTTTCAACTGCCTTACTAAATATATCACTTATTTTGTCTCTTTACCTTTCACAAAATAAAGAACATATTGAAATTGTATATTATCTTAGCTATGGTGTTGTTATTGGTGGAGTGTTACAGTTAGTAGCACATTTAATTACTCTCCATAATATCGGTCTATCCAACATACTTTTAGGAGGTTTTAAACACTTAAAAGTAAAATCTTCTAAAATAAAGCAAGAAAGCAAGAAGTTTAAAAAGCAATTTTTTCCAGCTATTTGGGGTAATTCAACCGCTCAAGTTTCAGCATTTCTAGATACTTGGTTAGCTTCTTTTTTAGTAACTGGTTCCATCTCTTACCTTTACTATGCTAACCGTATTTTTCAACTCCCACTTGCTCTTTTTGCTATAGCAACTTCTATAGCTTTATTTCCTCGCATCGCAAGGTACATAAAAAACAAAGATGAAGAGAAGGCAAAAATTTTTATGTCAAATGCTTTTTGGTTTTTAAGTTTTGTACTAACATTTTCTATGCTTGGTGGATTTATACTATCTCGTGAGATTATCTGGCTTTTATTTGAGCATGGTGCATTTACAAGTACAGATGCTATGCAAAGCTCGCAAGTTTTACAAATGTATATGATAGGTTTAGTACCATTTGGTCTGCAAAAACTTTTCTCACTTTGGTTATACGCAAAAGAGCTACAAATGCGTGCAGCAAAGATAGCTACATTTGCACTAACAACTAACATAGTTTTATCTTTAACACTTATTTCACCATTAGGTGCATCTGGCTTAGCACTTGCTAGTACTGCTAGTGGATTTGTAGGATTTTTTTTAACTCTAAGAGTGTTTGGCTGGCAAAACTTTTTAGATATAATTTCATCAAAAAAAGTGCTGTATCTTTTAGCAAGTGCTACTATTTTCACTTTTATATTATTTATTTTCAAGGATTTTATCAGTGCATATATTTGATTCTGTACAAAAAACAAAACGTAAGTTTAAACCACAAGTAGACGGCAAAGTTTCGCTTTATGTTTGTGGCCCTACTGTTTATGATGATGCTCACTTAGGCCATGCAAAGTCATCCCTAGTTTTTGACCTACTCTCTCGCGTTTTAAAAGCAAATGGCTATGACGTAACTTACGCTAGAAATATCACAGATATAGATGATAAAATCATAAAAAAAGCACAAGAGCTAAACAAAGATATTAAAGAGATTACAGATTTTTATACAGATGCTTTTCATAAAGAGATGGCTCTTATAGGAGTATCTCGTCCAGATATTGAGCCAAAAGCAACTGAGTCACTTGAAGCGATGTATGAACTTATCCAAAAACTTATAGATAACGATCATGCTTATGCAACACAAGATGGTGATGTTTACTTTGATACAGCAAGTGATAGTGAATACCTAACACTCTCAGCACGTGTTCAAGACGAAGATGATAGACAAGAGAGAGTTGAGAGTTCAAATATGAAAAGAAACCAAGCTGATTTTGCACTTTGGAAGTCTGTTAATGATGACTCTATTACCTTCTCTTCCCCATTTGGAGATGGTCGTCCAGGTTGGCATATAGAGTGCTCTGCAATGATAGAAAAACATCTTTCACCTAATGGAACTGAGTTTTCAGTAGATATTCATGGTGGCGGGGCAGACTTACTTTTTCCACACCATGAAAATGAAGCTGCTCAAACTAGATGTGCTACAAATCACGCACTTGCAAACTACTGGATGCACAATGGTTTTGTAAACATAAACGGTGAAAAGATGTCTAAATCTTTAGGCAACTCATTTTTCTTAAAAGATGCACTCAAAGAGTATGATGGTGAAGTATTAAGATTTTACCTTTTAAGTACACACTATCGTTCAAACTTTAACTTTAACACAGAGGACTTAGCAACATCAAAAAAACGTCTAGATAAAATTTATAGACTAAAAAAACGACTTTTTGGCTTAGCTGATAACGATGAAAGTACTAAATTTAAAACAGATTTACTAACAACACTTAGTGATGATATGAATGTATCTTCAGCACTCGCTCTTATAGACGAGATGATAAGCTTTGCAAATGAAACACTTGACTCTGCTGGAAAACATAAAGTTCTTAAACGTGAGACTATCTCTAACTTAAACTACATCTCTGAAGTGCTTGGGTTTGGGGTTAAAAATCCATTTGAGTATTTTCAATTTGGTATAGATAAAGACACAAAAACTAAAATAGATGAACTTATAATACAAAGAAATGAAGCAAAAAAAGAGAAAAACTTTGAACTATCAGACAAACTTCGTGATGAAATTTTAGCCTTTGGTGTTAGTATAATGGATACAGCACAAGGTACTTTTTGGGAAAAAGTTTAAATGACAGTAGATGATATTTACACACACATACAAAACAGTTCCAAAGATACCACAGACGAATTTAAAAGACTTTTTCATGGTCGTGGTGGACTTTATGAGGGTTGGAATTTTTTAACTATAGACTCTATTGATGAAATTTTAAGTGTAGCACTTTACTTTGAGATGGAGCAAGAGTTAGAAAATAAACTGTTAGATATGCTAAAATGGTTTATAACAGACTCTAGGCATACAAATATTGTTTTACAGAGAAGATACATAAAAGGTGCTCCAAGTGAAGTTTTAGTCGGTGAAATAAAAGCTAATCTATTTGTTATAGAAAATGGTATGAAGTTAAAACTAAATCTACTTTCAAACCGTAACAGTGGATACTTTCCTGATATGAAAAATGGAAGAGAATTTATAAAACAAAATGCTAAAGATAAAAATGTACTAAACCTTTTTTCTTACACTTGTGCTTTTAGTATAGCTGCTAAACTTGGTAATGCAAGAACTGTTAGTAATATAGACATGAGTAAAGGTGCTCTAAGCACTGGAAGAGAAAACCACCAACTAAATAACATAGAAACAAGGGGTGTTAGCTTTTCACCATACAATATCTTAAAATCATTCTCACGCATAAAGAAAAAAGGACCATATGAGTTAATCATCCTAGACCCTCCAACTTTTCAAAGAGGAAGTTTTGAAGCTACCAAAGATTATCAAAAGCTTATAGGTAAACTTCCTCAAATCGCTTCACAAGATTGTTTACTTCTAGCCTGTCTAAATTCACCAGATCTAGATGCTGATTTTATAAAACAACTCATAAAAGAGTTAGCACCAAGCTTTAAGTTCGTAAAACAGCTAGAAAATGTAAAAGAGTTTGCATCACTTGACGAGAGTAGAAGTTTAAAAAACCTAGTTTTTCAAAGAGAGGCTCTTTAAGAGCCTAAATATCACTCACAAAATTCAGCTAATAAACCAGCTTTTAGAGCTTCATACATCTCTTCGCCTTTTAACTTTTTAACAATTTGTAAAGCGAAACATATAGCAGTAGCTGGTCCACGAGATGTCATAACATTTCCATCTTCTACAACCATAGCTTTATCTCCGTTATAACCATCTAAACGAATATTCTCTTCAAAAGAGGGATAACAAGTATAGTTTTGTTTTAAAACACCTGCTTTATTTAGAGCAAAAGGTGCTGCACAAATTGCACCAATATTTTTATTTGCACTATCCATCTCTTTTAAAATTCTTTGCACATTTTCATCTTCTGCAAGTTTATAAGTACCTTCAATCCCACCAGGAAGGACTATCATATCAAGAGAACTTGAATCAACCTCAACAATACTTATATTACTTACAATAGTTATATTATTTGCACCTTCAACAGCTTTATTAGCATCTAATGAAGCTACAATAACTTCAATATCTGCACGCCTTAAAACATCTATAATACTTACAGCTTCTATCTCCTCAAAGCCTTTTGCTAGTGGTACTAAAACTTTACTCATTACTTTCCCTTTATAGTTTTTTTTGAATTTTATCTAAACATTGTTATCATTTTATTTAATAACTCCATATCTAATTCATCTTTCATTTTTGTTTTCATAAGTTTAAGAACGTCAAACGTCTGCATAGCATCTTTATAACTTCTTTTTGAAGACAATGCATCAAAGATATCACAAACACCTATTATACGAGCGAACAATGGTATATCTTCCCCTTTTAAACCATCTGGATAGCCACTACCATCTAGTTTTTCATGATGATATTTAATAGCTTCTAGTATTCTTTTATTTTTAATACCAATATGCTCACTAATTTCAAAACCATACTCCGAATGATGTTTAACTTCTTCATACTCTAAATCAGTTAATTTACCATCTTTATTTATAATAGATGTTTTTATTTTATTTTTACCAAGATCATGTAAAAGAGCCGCTTCACCCAACTCTCGCAAGTCTCTTTTTCTTAAACCTAAAAACATACCTAAACTTACAGCATATACAGAAACATTTAATGAGTGAGTATGAGTATAGTAATCATGGGTAGCTATACTCATAAGTGAACGTAAAGCAAAATCATCATCTAAAATTAGTGCAACTAGTTCCCTTACAGCATCTTGTGCCTTTTGATAATTAGCTAAATTTTCTGGATTTTTATATAAAGCATCTACAATATCTGTTGCCTGTTTATAAACAAGTTCAGATTTTTCAGTGATATTCATATCATGTTTATTTTTAGGCTTTTTTTGAATATCTGCAGTAGCTCCACCTTGAAGGTACACATCAAATGAAGATTTTTTTCCATTGTCCATCTGTATTTTTTTTCTAATAACATTTTTATTATTTAACATAAACTTTTACCATATTATTTATCCTGTTTGAAATATTGTACCATCTTTTATTTATATATCTAGTTTATAACCAACACCAAAAATATTTTTAATACTATTCTTGGGTAATTTTCTTCGTAAATTTTTTATCAAAGTTTTTAATGTATTCAAATTACCTTCATTATATTCACTCCATACCTCATATATTATCTCATCTGAAGATAGCGTTTTATGTAAGTTTATAGCAAATATAGATAAAACTTTTTTTTCTTTTTTTGTTAAAGAGATAACTTCATATTTTGTACTCAATTCTTTTAAATCATAATCCCAAAAATACTCATCTTTTAATTCTAACACTTCATTAGGTTTATCAAGATACTCATCCAATTCTAAAATTACTAATGTTAAAGAATCTTTTAACTCTTTTCTACTAATAGGTTTTATCAGATACTTTGTAAGTTTCAGTTCTACTGCTTCAAGTAATAATTTTGTATCAGAATGTGCAGTCAACATAATAGCCTTTGTTCTAGTATCATCTTGTCTAATTTTTTTTAGTAGTTCCAAACCACTTAGTTTTGGTATATTTATGTCAAGAACTAAAATATCAGGCTTTTTTTCTTCATATATTTTATAAGCCTCCTCCCCATCAGACGCTTCATATACCTCTTTGAAAAACATTGTTAAATATGTAACATAATTTTTTCGTATCTCTATCTCATCTTCTACAAATAAAATAGTATATGTATTTGCACTATCTTTCATCTTCTCTTCTCTCTTTTAACAGTGATATTTTAAAACAAGCTCCATCATCTTTATTTTCAACACTTAGATGACCTTTCATACCATCTTCTATAATCATCTTAGATATATAAAGACCTAAACCGGTACCTTGTGACTTATGTTTAGTTGTAAAGTATGGTTCAAAAACTTTTTCAACCATATCTTCTTTAATACCACCAGCATTATCACATATATATATACTATAAAAATCTTTTTCATTTTTCACATCTATTGAAATCATTTTATTATCTGTATTTACCTGAGAAAAAGCATCCTTAGCATTATTTAAAATTACAACTATTACTTGTTGCAACTCATTTTTGTATGCTATTGCTTTAAAAGTAATATTTACATCTGCTATCACTCTTACACCTATTGAACTCAATGAACTACTTACAATAGATAAAGAATTATCAATAGCATTTTTAATAGAGAATTGTTCTAACTCTTTGTCTGGGCTAAAAAAGTTTTGAAAATCATTTATAGTTTTGGACATATACTGTGTTAATGACTCTATCTCCAATAACTTTTTCTCTACAATCTCATTTTCATAATTATCTTTATTAAGCGTAGCATCTATAACTAAGACTGAAGAGTTTACCTGAGCTAATGGTTGCCTCCATTGATGAGCTATATTTTGAATCATTTCACCCATAGAAGCCATTTTTGCTTGATGATAAAGATACTTATTTTTTACCTCTAAGTCTTTAGTAGCTTCCATTACACTTTGTTTTAAATGTTTGTTGGCTCTATTTAGTAAAAATTGTCTATAAAGCCCAAGTAAAAGGACAACCAAAACTAAACCTAAAATCTGCCAAAGGAGTGTATAATCAATTTTTTTATCATTATGAAAAGTTAACCATTTATTAGATATTTTTTCTCTTATATCTAAGTCAATGGAGTTTAATGCTTTGTTGAAAATATCATTTAAAATTGTTTCATCAGATCTTGATGCAATTGAAAATTTTATTTTATCATCTAATCTTCCACTTATGAGTATAGAGTTAGAAAAATTATTTTGTATCTCATAGTTCATTGTTAAAGAACTCTCTAGTAAACCAAAAACTTCATCACGTTCAACTTTTTTTAATCCATCATGTATTGAGTTAACCTCAATTATTTTTATATCTTTATACCTTTGTTTTAAAATAGATAAAATAGAGTACCCCTTAACAACAGCAAATGTTTTGTCCATATATAAATTTAAATCATCAACAAAGTTTACATTTCTTTTAGTTGCTAAAACTATAGGCCTTTGTATGTATGGAATGCTAAAATTCATATACTTTTTTCTTTCACTATTAATTGAAGCAATAGATAATATATCACACTCTCGATTTTTTGCTTTTTGCAATGATTCTATCCAAGAAGATGTCTCAACTAGTTTTATAGGAGTATCTATCATATTTGATATTATCTTCATATAATCAGCCGCTAAACCCATATGTTTATGATTTTGTATTTTTTCAAAAGGCATCCATTGAGGGTCAACACACATAAGTATTTGTTTTTTTTGTTTTAAATAATTTAATTCTTCATAACTTAACTTTATATTATTATGATCAACACTTGAAGCACCTATAAACCATTTATTTTTCAACTCTAAAAGTTTCTGCTTTCCTATGTGTAATAATGCTTTATTTATTATACTAATAGCTTCCGGCCAATCTTTTCTAACTCCAAATACTAATGGTGTGTTTTCATCTAATGAAACACTGGCTTTAAAGTTTGGTAAGTCAAGTATTAAGGCTCTATAAAACAAAATATTATCACCAATAGCAGCATCGATTTTACCTGTCATTAAACTATTTATTTTTTCATCTAAGTTATCAAATCTGATAATATTACTATTTTTAAACCTTGAAGCAATTTTTTCTTCAAGTATATTATCTTTTTGTATAGCTATTTTTTTTGAAACTAAATCTTTAATTGATTCTATACCAGATGGGTTATCTTTTGTAGTAATTATTAACTTTTGTATATTTACATATGGATAAGATAAGTTAAGGTATCTTTTTCTTTTCTCAGAGATAATACCACAGCTTAATCCATCAATCTTTTTAAGTTTTGCTCTATCTTGCATATCAGACCAATTACCAGTTACAAGCTTAAAGTTCGCACCACTTAATTTATTTATCAAACTTAATACTTCATTATCATATCCACTTATAGTTCCACCTTTTGAAGTTATTACATATGGTGCCCAACTATTATCAATCCCAAGAGTTATCTCTGAATGTTTTTTAATAAAACTTTTTTCTTTATCTGTTAGGTTTAATAAACCATTATCCTTCTTATATATAAAAAATTTTAAATCTTTATTTTTTCTTTTATCCAGAAAACCAGATTGAACAAAATTATCAGCTATAATTTCTAAACGATTTACATCTATACTACCTATTTTATACACTTTAGGTAGCATAATATATTCTAACTGCTTGGCTTCAAATAACAAAGCTTTTTTAGATTTATTTTGTGTATTGTATTTCTTTAATATTAATTCTATAATTTCTTCTTTATGGGATAAAGCATATTCCCATCCTTTTATCGATGCTTTCCTAAAAGAATCAGCCCTTTTAGGATGATTTAAAATTTCATATTCACTTGTAAATAGATTTGCATCATAATACTTAGTACCATAAGAAACTGGATCAAAAATATTATACTTAATACCCATTTCATCCAAATGGTATATCTCATTTGTTGTAAAGACACTCATCGCATCAACTTCTTTATTTATAAATTTATCTAACATAAAATTTGTTTTTATATTAACTATATCATTTAACTTTATTCCAAATTTATTTAGCATTGTCAACAAGGTAATATTATCAATAGTATTTGATATTCCCATTATTTTTTTATTTTTTAAATCTGCTGGAGTTTTGATATCTTTTTGTGCAACTAATACTAGAGGAGACTGTTTAAAAAAATTTGCTAATAAAACAAGTGGTTTACCATTTAGGTAATCCAATATTATAGATGAATAAGATAATCCATAATCAGCCCTATGATTTAAGACCTCATCTGATATATTTGTATTTTTTGAAAACTCTATAAACTCTACATCAAGCCCAACATCTGCATAAAATCCTTTCTCTTTTGCAGCATAAAAACCTGCAAATTCAAACTGATGTTTCCATTGTAATTGAAGCTTAACTTTTTCTAAATCTTTGGCATTTGAATCCAGTAGAAATACCAAAATCACAACAAATAGTTTTATAAATTTCAAATCTTTCCTTATACTACTTCGCTATACTCTATAACTACATTCTTATTTTGTTTTTTTGCACTAAGGAGTGCTTTATCTATTCTTTCAATTACATTATCTATTGTATCATTATGCTTTATTAAATCTATGCCAAAACTACAAGTTATGCTATTAAAACCATCTATAACAATCGAATTTATAATATCTTTTAAATTATTTGCTATTTTTTTAAGTTTTTCTTTACTTGTATCTAAAATTAAAATTAAAAACTCATCCCCACCCCAACGAATTACAATATCATTTTTTCTTACACCGTCACTAAGCGATAATGATACTTTTTTTATAATTTTATCACCAAACTGATGTCCAAGAGTATCATTTATAGTTTTAAAATTATCTATATCTATAAAAATAGCACCTGATTGTTCATTATTTTCTTCATAATTTTGAATAATATTGTTGAATTTCAAATCCAAAATACTGCGTGTGTTTAAAGAAGTCAAAGGATCAAGTGTACAATATTTTGTAGAACATATCTTTGCCACCGCTTTGTTTAATGCATCTTTTAAAGTCTGTCTATCTATTGGCTTAACTATATAATCAACTAGATTTAGTTTTATAGCACTAAATAGACTCTCTTTACACGAGTGAGCACTCGTGACTATTATGGGTGTATCATTATCAGTATCTCTTATCTTTTGAACAAGTTCAATACCATTTAGTTTCGGCATTTTTATATCTGTAATTATAAAATCAGGTTGTAAAGATTTGTACAAAAGATACGCTTCTTTACCATCTTTTGCTTCTATAACATTTTGAAACTGATACCTTAAAAATTCACTGGTATTTACTCTAACACCATCTTCATCTTCAACATAAAGTACTGTATAGTTTAATTTTTTCATCTTCTACCTAAACATCATTATCATTTTATTGAGTAGATTTAAATCAACTTGAGTATTCATCTTAAGTTTCATAAGTTTTAATGTATTAAAGCTACTCATGGCTGCTTTATAACTTCTTTTACTTGTGAGTGCATCAAAGATATCACAAATTCCAATAATTCGTGCAAAAAATGGTATATCCTTACCTATTAGTCCATCAGGATAACCAGTACCATCCATCTTTTCATGATGATATTTTATCCCAAATAAAATATTTTCATTTTTTATACCTATACTTAAACCAAGTATATATCCTGAGCGAGGATGACCTTTCATTATTCTGAATTCTGCATCTGTTAATTTTCCATTTTTATTTATTATCTTAGCACTTACTTTACTTTTACCTAAATCATGTAAAAGAGCTGATTCACCGAGTTCTGCAAGTGTTTCTTTTGTTAAACCTAAAAACTTTCCTAAACTCAAAGCATACACTGCTACATTTAAAGAGTGAGTATGGGTATAGTAATCATGAGTAGCAATACTCATCAAAGATTTAATTGTAAATTTATCATCAAGTATAGTATTTACTAAATCTGATACAACCTCTTTAGAATCTTCATAATTCCCTAATGTATGTGGGTTTTTAAATAGCTTATCAAGCACCATAGTTGCTTTTGTATATACCTCTATGGATTTTTCATCTATACGAATATTTTCTTCTATATCTTCAACTATATCTTTTGTTGTATCTTCTTTATTATTTTGTAAATTTAGGTATGCTTTATATGCTAACTCATAAGGATCTTTATCCTCTTCACTTATATATAAAGCTTCTTTATTTTTTAAAACTTCATCATTAAGCCGTACCAGAACACCTTTTTCTATAAAATTATTCATATATTTTTTAGATTCTGAAGGATGATATATATCAAATTCAAAACTAGAACCATTTACAACTATATTTTTATCGATGATTATATATTTAGCTGCCATTTTATCCACCTTAGTGTATTTAACTAAAACAATAGTGTCTAGATATTGTTATAAAATAATTGTACAAAAACAGTAGTGAGGAAGTAGTGAGTTTTTTAAATTTTGCTTATTTTTATACCCAAAGTGATATAATCAATATTCAAATTAACTAAGGGCTACATTTTGGCTGATATATTTAAACTTTTTCGTGTGCATCAATATATAAAAAATCTATTTATTTTTATGCCACTTATATTTTCTTTCTCTTTTTCAGATTATACAAACAATATAAATACTCTTATAGCTTTCATACTATTTTCTATACTAGCTTCATCTATCTACATCTTCAACGACCTTATGGACATAGAAGAAGACAAAGCACACCCAACAAAAAAAAACCGCCCTCTTGCATCTGGTAAAGTTAAAAAGCCAACAGCTCAACTACTTATAATTTTGATGTCATTTTTTACTCTAACTACTGCACTTTTTATAAATATACAGCTCTTTAGCGTTTTATTTATCTACTTTATTTTAAATATTGCATATTCACTAAAGTTAAAACATATCTCTATTTTAGATATTTTCATAATCGCTACAGGCTTTGTACTGCGTCTTTTTGCAGGTTCTGCTGTTACAAATATAGAGCTTTCTATGTGGATAATCGTTATGACTTTCTTACTTGCGATATTTTTAGCACTTGCAAAAAGAAGAGATGATGTTTTACTTTCTTTATCTGGTCAAGAGACACGCAAAAATATAGATGGGTACAATCTAGAGTTTGTAAATGCCTCTATGGTTTTAATGGCGGGAGTTGTCATAGTCTCTTATGTTCAGTACACTATCTCGCCAGAAGTTATCGCTAGAATTGGCTCAGAGCATCTTTACCTAACAGCTTTTTTTGTAATCATTGGAGTCCTTCGTTATATGCAAATAACCTTTGTAGAGGAAGACAGCGGTAGTCCTACAAAGGTAGTCATCCGTGATACATTTTTAAAACTAACCATATTCTTTTGGTTACTTAGCTTTGTGGTAATTACTAAACTTATATGATAGCTCTTCGGTACTCACTCTTTGCACTAATCTCTACCATTGTAAACATGGCTTTTCAATGGCTTAGTTTTTTTGTATATGATGGATTTCTAGCTTTATATCTAGCTATGTTTTTAGGTACATTAGCAGGTCTTGTGCTAAAATACATATTAGATAAAAAGTACATCTTCTTTCATACACCAAAATCTAAAAAAGATGATGGTAAAAAGTTTATGCTCTACTCACTTATGGGAGTTTTTACCACTTTCATATTTTGGGGTTTTGAGATTGGTTTTTACCATATATTTGAAGATGAAAATGCTAAGTATTATGGCGGTATTTTAGGACTAGCTATTGGCTATGTGGTGAAATACTTTTTAGACAAAAAATTTGTATTTGTAGATAAGGACTAACTTTGAATTTAATAAGTTGGGGGATGTACCCAAAGATAAAAAATCATAAAACTACTTTAAAAAACATATCTGACTTATCTCACTTCACCACTACAATAAATGAGTTTATAGCTTATGGAAATGGTCGTAGTTATGGAGATAGCGCTATAAATGATGAAATACTCTACACTAAAAACTACAATAATTTTTTAGACTTTGATGAAGAAAACGGCATATTAAATATTCAAGCTGGAGTTCTTTTATCTGAGATACTAGAGAGCTTTGTACCACGCGGTTGGTTTTTAAAAGTAACACCAGGTACTAAGCTCATAACAGTTGGAGGGGCAATAGCTTCTGATGTTCATGGTAAGAACCATCACGTAGAGGGTTGTTTTTCAGATTGTGTGCAAGAGTTTAAGATTATGTTAGCAGACGGTGAAGTACAAACTGTAAAGCCAGAAAGTGAGCTATTTTTAGCAACTTGTGGTGGTATGGGTCTAACAGGCGTTATTATCTCTGCTAAAATCTCATTAAAACGTATAAATTCACAATATATCCGTCAAACTACCATAAAAACAAAAAACCTAAAAGAAACATTTGATGCATTTGAATCGCACAAAGAACTCCCATACTCTGTTGCTTGGATAGACTGCCTCGCTAAAGGTAGTGATATTGGAAAATGTTTACTAATGGTTGGAGATTTTGCTGATGATGGAGACTTGGACTATAAGTCAAAATCAAAACTAAACATACCTTTTAACTTTCCATCATTTGCGCTAAATACTTTAAGTGTAAAAGCTTTCAACTGGCTCTACTACGCAAAAGCACCAAATGGAATCTCAAAACAAAAAGTTGGGATTGACAGCTTTTTTTATCCACTAGATTCTATTAGAAATTGGAATAGAATTTACGGTAAAAATGGTTTTACACAGTACCAGTTCATACTTCCTAAAGAGACAAGCTTCGAGGGTCTGCAAGAGATTTTAGGCAAAATTGCACATAGTGGTAAGGGTTCATTTTTAGCTGTGTTAAAACTATATGGTAAAGAAAACAAAAACTATCTATCATTTCCAATAGAAGGCTATTCACTAGCACTTGATTTTAAGATAGAGGATGGTTTGTTTGAACTTTTAGATGAACTAGATAAAGTAGTTGTTAGGCTTGGTGGTAGGATATATTTAACAAAAGATGTACGAGTATCTAAAGAGACGTTTGAGAGAGGATATCCTCAAATACAAAAGTTTAGAGAGTTTCGCAAAAAAAATAAAATGAGTGAAAAATTTAATTCACTACAATCAAAAAGGTTAAGTTTATGAGTTATGTTTTAATTATTGGAGCAAAAAGTGACATCGCAAAAGAGGTAGCAAGAACTTATGCAAAAAATGGTTATAACCTTTACTTAGCTGCAAGAGGCAGTGAAGAGTTAGCTGAGTTAAAGACTGACATCGAGGTTCGTTCATCTGTAAGTGTAGAGCTTTTAGACTTTGATATTACAGCTTATGAAACTCATGCTGATTTTTACAACAATTTAAGTGAAAAACCTCTTGGCGTAGTTGTAGTATCTGGGTACATGGTTGAGCAAAAAAAAGCACAAAAAGAGTGGGATGAATCACTACAAACTATAAATGTAAACTACACAGGTGCTGTAAGTATCTTAAACATCATAGCTAATGACTTTGAAAAAGAGAGACGCGGTTTTATAGTTGGTGTATCTTCAGTTGCTGGAGACAGGGGAAGAAAAGCCAACTACATCTATGGAAGTGCAAAAGCTGCTTTTTCTGCTTACTTAGGTGGTCTTAGAAACAGATTATATGAAAGTGGAGTTAGTGTTTTAACCGTGAAACCAGGTTTTGTAGCTACAAAAATGACTGAAAACTTAGACTTACCAGAAAAACTTACAGCTCAGCCCGAAGATGTTGCAGAAGATATTTTTAAAGCTCAACAAGCAGGAAGAAATGTACTCTATACAAAATCTATCTGGCTTTTAGTTATGCTAATCATCAAACATATTCCAGAGTTTATGTTTAAGAAAATGAGTATATGACACAGCTCTACAAAAAAGAGTTCCAAACTCTCTTTATAATACTTTTTTTTAAACTACTTATACTATCTTTCATCCCACTAACAGGGGATGAAGCCTACTTTATAAAATGGGGGCAAAATCTAAGTTCAGGCTATTATGATCATCCACCAATAGTTGGTTGGCTGATTTACTTGATGAGTTATGCTAGTGAGAACTATATATTTTTTAGACTTTTTGCATTTTTCACCACTCTTACAACTGCTTTTGTGATTTATAAAATCGCTATAACTTACAAAGTAGAGAAAGAAAAAGCACTTTTTACCTCACTTATATTTTTAATCTCGCCTATAGATATACTCTTATCACTAATGACAAATGATGTAGCCCTACTCTTTTTTGGCTCACTAGGGACTCTTTTTTTAATCTACTCTTTAGAGAAAAAAGAGTGGCTTCGCGATAGTGCTCTAGCAGGAGTATTTTTAGGATTAGCCTTTTTAAGTAAGTACTTTGCAGCTTTTTTAATGATAAGTTTACTTATCTTTGCACTAAGTGTTTACAAAACCAAAGCTATAAAAAATGTTCTATTAATAACTTTTATTATCTCTTTATTTATAGCACAAAACCTTTACTTCAACTATAACTCTTGCTGGAACAACATACTTTTTAACTTCTTTGCTAGGACTGAGCACAACAGTTACAATATAAAAACAGTTTTAACTTATTTTGTTTTAACGGCTTACATCTTCACACCGTGGGGAGTCTATTACCTTTTTAAAGCAAGATTTAAAAACTCTAAACTTTTAAAACTTTTACTTTCTATCTTAGCTTTAGCTTTTTTCATATTTTTTGCAGTATCACTTAAAAACAAAGTTGGACTTCACTGGTTTTTACTTTTTACACCTTTTATGTACTTACTATTTACTTTTACCGATAAAGACACGCTAAAAAAACTATTTAAATATAACGCAAGATTTACTTACATCCATATAGCCATCTTGATGTTTGCAATTTTAACTCCAAAATCATTGCTAGAAAACCATAAAAAATACTCTGATATTTTGCTATATACAAATCCTCAAGAGGTTTGTAAAGTTATTGATAAAATGAAAGATCAAAGAATTTTCACTTTCTCATACTCATCAGCTTCAGTTTTAAATTACCATTGTAAAAAAGAAATTACTGTTTTATTTTCTAAGTCAAAGTACGGTCGTATGGATGATAAGCTTTTAGATGTTAGAGAACTATCAGGCAAGACTATTACACTTTTTAACAAAAAACCTATAAGTGAAGACAAAGTCAAAGGGGTTTGTAAAGATTTCTCATCAAATCTTATAGATATACAAGGTGCTAAGTTTTATGTAGCAGAGTGTAAAAAGTTTAACTATGAGCTTTACAAAAAAAACTATCTTGATTACCAAAACGAAAAATTTTACAATATCCCATCATGGCTACCAGTTGGAAAATGCTACTTCAAAGATAGATACTATAATGGTGAAAAAAAATGAATTTAGCACTTTTTGATTTTGATGGCACTCTAACTTCAAAAGACTCACTTGGAGAGTTTTTGAAGTATAGTGTAAGTCGTGATAAGTATTTTTTAAACATGATAAAGTTTTCACCATATTTTATCATGTGGCAGTTAAAACTTATGCGAAATGACATAGCAAAACAAAAACTTTTTTCTATCTTTTTTCAAGATGTTGGTGAAAATGAATTTAAAAGAATTGCAACAGAGTATTCAAACAAAAAACTTGACTCTATTGTTTTGGAAAAAAGACTAGATATTTTAAAACAACATCAACAAAATGGAGATAAAGTTGTTATAGTTTCAGCCTCTATAAAATGTTGGTTAGAACCTTGGTGTAAGAGAAATAATGTAGTTCTTTTATCTACTGAGCTAGAGTTTAAAAACTCAAAGTTTACTGGAAGGTTTAAAACTCCAAACTGTCATGGACAAGAGAAGGTAAACCGCATAAAACAACATCTAAATATAAAAGATTATAAAATCATTTATGCCTATGGGGATAGTTCAGGAGATACACAGATGATGGCTATAGCAGATAAACCAACCAAATATTAAATCATTGATATATATAATGAAAAATAATATTTATAATCTAAAATTATAAAAATATTATATTTACTCTATTTTTAATGCTATAATTTTGTAATATAAATTAAGGATTAACATTATGTTTAAAAATATGTCAATAAGATTAAAGCTTATATTGCAAACTTTCATTCCAACAGTTACGATTGTAATCTTAGCTTTGATGATAATTAATACCAAGCACTCAGAAGTAAGTAGTTTAGAGGATATACAAAAGACCTCTAAACTTTTAAATTCTATTTCTCTACTTATACATGAAACACAAAAAGAGAGGGGTATGAGTGCTGGATATCTTGGAAGTAAAGGGGAAAATTTTAAGGCTAAACTACCTGTGCAAAGAGAACTTACTAACAAAAAAATTACTGAATTCAAAGCACTTCTAACAACACTTGATATAGCTTCTGTTGACACTAAAATAGATACAGCTTTAAATAATGCCTTTGCTGATACCACTAAACTAGACTCTATTAGAAGTAAAATAACTTCATTAAATATAAAAACTAAAGATGCTATAGCATACTACACAAATATGAATTCTAAATTTTTAAATACTATAGTTAAGATATCAACATTCTCATCTTCACCGGAGATAACTAAACAAATCATCGCTTATTTTAATTTTTTAATGTCAAAAGAAAGAGCAGGAATTGAGAGAGCTGTTGGTACAAATATTACAGCTACTGATTATTTTATTGGTAATGCTAGAGAAAAATTCTCTACACTTATCTCTGCACAAGACTCTTTTATGATTAGTTTTAATGAATACGCTTCTGAAGAGGCTAAAGCATTTTATAATAAGACCATAAATAACCCTGCAATAGCACAAGTTAAAGAGATGAGAAAAACCATCTTGGAAGCTACGGCAGTTGGTGGTTTCGGAATTGATTCTGTATACTGGTTTGACACTATCTCAAAAAAACTTGGCTTACTTAAAAAAACTGAGAACTATATTGTTAAAGAGTTAAGAATAAAAAATTCTTCAACAGCTAAAAGTGTAAAAATAGCAACAGCAATTAGTAACCTTGTTCACGAGACACAAAAAGAAAGAGGTGCAACAGCCGGATTTGTTGGAAGTAAGGGTAAAAAATTCACTAAAAGATTACAAGCACAAAGATTAGACACAGATGTAAAACTCAAAATCATGAAAAAGACTTTAAAGAAACTTGGTGTAGGTACTTTAAACTCAGAAGCAAAGGCTTATTTGAGAAAGGGTATACACGAGTTATCAAAACTAAATACTATAAGAGATGGAGCATCTACACTAAGTATGGGTGGTGCTAAAGTTATTGGTTATTATACAAATATGCACGCTATTTTTATAAATATGATTGGAGCAGTTGCAAAAAATGCTAAAACTGCTAACGAGGCTAGAGATTTACTTGCATGGTATAACTTTATTATGAGTAAAGAGCGTGCTGGTATTGAGCGTGCTGTAATGTCTAATACATTTGCTAGAAATAAATTTTTACCTGGTATGAAAAAGAAATTTACAAAACTAGTTACAGAACAAGATGCTTATTTAGTAAGCTTTGAGAAATCTGCAAATCCTAAAATGATATCTTTTTATAACAAAACTGTATCAGGTAAATATATAGATGAAGTAAATAGAATGAGAAAAATTGCTTTTGATGCTAAAAGCATCGGAGGTTTTAATATCAACTATAAACATTGGTTTGATACTATTACAATTAAAATAAATCTACTTAAGAAAATAGATGATAAACTCTCAACAATTTTAACAAGAACAATTGATGATGAGATATCAAGAACAAGCAGTTCTTTATATACTACATTAGTTATCATCTCATTTATACTTCTATTTATACTTCTATTTTCAAAAATAATTGCAGATGGTGTTACAAATGCTATTAATAAATTTCAAAGTGGTTTATTGGAGTTCTTTAATTATATAAATAGAGATACAAATGATGTAAACTTTTTAGATGTTAGTTCTAACGATGAACTAGGAAGTATGGCAAAAGTTATTAATGAGAGTATTAAAAGAACAAAAGCAGGTATAGAAGAGGATAATGCATTTATAAATAATACAGAAACTGTTATGAATAAAGTTGCTAAAGGTTGGTTCTCTGATTCTATAGAGGCACCAACAAATAATCCAAGTCTTATGTTATTAAAATCAACTGTAAATAATTCATTAACTGAATTAAAAGATAAATTTATGATTATTGATACAATATTAGGACACTATTCTAATTATGATTACAGAGAAAACCTAGTAGTTGATAATATAGAAAAAGGTGGTGTTTTTGAGACTCTAATTATAGAGATTACTAAACTGAGAAATTCTATTATTGAGATGTTAAATAACTCTACAAATAGCTCTAATGAACTTTTATCAAAAGCAAACTTCCTTCAAGAACAGATGCAAGAGTTAAATAGCGCAACAGCTCAACAAGTAACAATGCTTCAAGAAACAGCTAACACTATGCAAGGGATAGATGTATCTTCTCAAGATACATCTATAAAAGCAAAAGATGTTATTACTCAATCAAATGATATTAAATCTGTTGTTTCAATTATTGCAGATATTGCAGAACAAACTAATTTATTAGCTTTAAATGCAGCGATTGAAGCAGCAAGAGCTGGTGAACATGGTCGTGGATTTGCGGTAGTTGCTGATGAAGTTCGTAAACTTGCTGAGCGTACTCAAAAGTCGCTATCTGAGATTAACGCAAATATTAACGTACTTACTCAATCTATTACAGATATTGGAGTAAGTATTGATGATCAAAGTGCAAAGGTATCTGATATTAATGAAACAATTATACAAATTGATGGCACTACTCAAGAGAATGCAAATACCGTTACTAATATAGATACTGTTGCGGCTGAAGTAAAAGAGATGGCATCTGAAATTTCTAATGAGGTTAAAAAGAATAAATTTTAATCTATAATCAAAATCTTAACCTTTTTTTAGTATAATTTCTCAACTTTAAAAAGGTGTATATTACAAATGATAAACTATCAAGCCATCAAACCTTTACTATTTAAATTTCAACCTGAAACAGCCCACCATATTGCAGAGACAGTACTTAGATTAGCCAACCTTTGCCCCATAGCTTTTAACTCATTTTTAAAATCTCATTTTATTACAAATGATGTTTTAGAACAAGAACTTTTTGGTCGTACTTTTTACAATCCTGTTGGATTAGGTGCTGGTTTTGATAAAAATGCAACTATGATTCGGGGGATACAAGTTTTAGGGTTTGGTTATACTGAAATTGGGACTATTACACCTAAACCTCAAGCTGGAAATCCTAAACCTCGTATGTTTCGTCATATCCAAGAAGAAACCATTCAAAACGCTATGGGTTTTAACAACGACGGACTTTTAAAAATTCAAAGAAGACTTAAAAAAAGTTACCCTTTTACAACACCTATTGGTGTAAATATTGGTAAGAATAAATTAACTCCAGAGAATGAAGCCATAAATGATTATACAACACTTATAAAAGCACTTCATGATTTAGGTGATTATATGATTATAAATATATCTTCACCAAATACTCCTGGTCTTCGCGATTTGCAAAATGAAGAGTTTATTACAAGACTTTTTGCTGAAGCTAAAAAGATAACAGATAAACCAATACTTCTAAAAATTGCACCCGATATGACACCAGAAGATGCAGTAGCACTTACAACTATGGCAGTTGAAAAAGGTGCAGATGGGATTATTGCTACAAATACTACTATTGATTATTCATTGGTGAAAGAGCCTAAGAGCATCGGTGGTTTGAGTGGTGCAGTTCTTAAAGAAAAAAGTTTTAAAATATTTGAAGCTATTGCAAAAGAGTTGTATGGTAAAACTATACTTATAAGTGTTGGTGGGATTGACTCAGCAGAAGAAGCCTACAAACGAATCAAAGCTGGAGCGTCTTTAGTTCAGATTTTAAGCGGACTTGTGTTTCATGGTCCAGATATGATTATGAATATAAACAAAAAGCTAACTGAACTAATCATTGCTGATGGATACAAAAATATCACAGAGGCAATAGGGGCTGATAGAAAATAATGAAAATTTTAACCACCTTACTAATCAGCTCTAGCCTACTTTTAGCTTCTACTTCATTTATAAACTATGAAGATGAAACTAATCCAAAGATAGAGATTAAAAAAGAAACTAAAATAAAAAAGAAGAGAAATATGTCATCATCATTACCAAAATACGAAACAAAAACTCTAAAAAATGGCTTACAAATAGTTGTAATTCCTCTTAAAAACTCTACTAATGTTGTAAGTACTGATATCTTTTACAAGGTTGGAAGCCGTAACGAGGTTATGGGAAAAACTGGAATCGCTCACATGCTAGAGCATATGAACTTCAAGTCAACTAAAAATCTTCCTGCTGGTCAGTTTGACAGAGAGGTAAAAAGCATCGGCGGGGTAAACAACGCTTCAACGAGCTTTGATTACACTCACTACTACATAAAATCAAGTACTGATAACTTAAGCAAGTCTATCGAGCTTTACGCTGAACTTATGCAAAACCTAAATCTTAAAGACAAAGAGTTTCAACCAGAGCGTGATGTTGTAGCAGAGGAGCGTAGATGGCGCACAGAGAACTCTCCACTTGGCTACCTTTACTTTGCTATGTTTAACAACGCTTATGTGTATCATCCATACCATTGGACACCAATAGGGTTTATGAATGACATCCAAACTTGGACTATAAAAGATATAAAAGATTTTCACAAAACTTATTATCAACCAAACAATGCTATCTTGATGGTTACTGGTGATGTTGACCCTAAAGAGGTGTTTAAAAAGGCAAAGAGAGCTTTTAAAGATATAAAAAATGCAGTACCTGAAGTTCCTGATGTTTTAGCAGTTGAGCCAGAGCAAGATGGGGCAAAACGTATAATGATAAAAAGAGATAGTGAAGTTGAGATGATAGCTATAACTTTTCATATACCTAACTTTCAAGATAAAGATCAAGTTACACTCTCTATGATTAGCGAGATACTATTTTCTGGGAAAAGTTCAAGACTATACAAAGAACTGATAGATAAACAAAGACTTGTAAACAGCATATATGCTTACAATATGGAAAATATTGACCCAGGTCTATTTATATTTTTAGCATCATGTAACCCTGGTGTAAAAGCTGAAACTGTTGAAGCTGAAATTGTAAAGCAAATAGAACTTATAAAATCTAATAAAGTAACAAAAGCAGAGATAGAAAAAGTAAAAATCAACACAAAAGCTGACTTTATCTACTCACTAGAAAGTTCGACTTCAGTTGCAAACCTTTTTGGAAGTTACCTTGTTCGTGGAGATTTAGAGCCACTTTTATCTTATGAAGATGATATAACAAAGATTACAGCAGACAAAGTCAAAGAGATTGCAAACAAATATTTTGATTTTGATAAATCTACTACATTAATTTTAAAAAAAGGGAAGTAGCTAAACTTCCTTTTGTATCATACGATAAATAAAACTCGGAGATACAATGAAAAAAATAATCACAGTACTTATGATAGCACTTCTTTTTTTAGGATGTTCAAAAGATGAAGAACTTAAAAATGTAGAACCAAAACTAGTTGTTGGAAAAAGTTTAGTAAATCTAGCACTACAAGATCAGTTTGCTAACCCACAAATCATAAAACCAACTACAACAAAAGTTATCTTTGCTTTTTCAAAAGATATGGCTCATATTTGTAACGACTACTTTGCTACTCAAACAGCAACTTACTTAAATGACAATCACACACTATTTATAGCAGATGTAAGTGCAGCACCATCTTTAATAAGAAGTATGTTTATACTTCCTGGACTTAAAGACTTTAAACATACTGTACTTCTTTTAGATAACAAAGCCCTAGCCGCACCATATAGAGCTTTACAAGATACTGAAAAAATTATAGTTGTGTATCTAAAGAATCAAACTATTACAGATATAAAAACTATTAATTCTGAAGCTGAATTAAAGAGTGTTATAGAAGTCAACTAATAACTTATATTTAATCTTTTTAGCTATAATTGCGCAATAATTTTGCTAAAGGCTAAATAGATGAATATTGTAACAGGTTCTTCAACAGCACTAATAACTCCATTTAAAAATGGAAAATTAGATGAACAAACTTACGCAGCACTAATAAAGCGCCAGATAAACAACGGTATGGATGCAGTTTGTCCTGTTGGAACTACTGGTGAAAGTGCTACTTTAACGCACGATGAGCACAAACGCTGCATAGAGATTGCAGTAGAAGTTTGTAAAGGTACTAACACTAAAGTTCTTGCTGGTGCAGGTAGTAATGCTACTCACGAAGCTATTGAGATTGCAAAACACGCACAAAGAGCTGGAGTTGATGCTATTTTCTCAGTTTCACCATACTACAACAAACCATCTCAAGAGGGATTATACCAACACTACAAAGCTATTGCAGAGTCAGTAAGTGAACTTCCATTTATGCTTTATAATGTTCCTGGTCGTACGGGGGTAGATATTTCTGCTGACACAACTATTAGACTTTTTGATGATGTTAAAAATATCTATGGAGTAAAAGAAGCTACTGGAAGTTTAGAGCGTACAGTTGAGCTACTTTCTCGCAGACCTGATTTAAAAGTATTTTCTGGTGATGATGCTATTGATTATCCAATACTTGCAAATGGTGGAGCTGGTATAACATCTGTGACTTCTAACCTAATGCCTGATTTAAAATCACAACTTGTAAAACTAGCACTTGGGGGAGATTTTGCAGGAGCTAAAGCAATCAACGATAAACTTTATCCTCTTAACTCTGTAATGTTTTGTGAAGCTAACCCTATTCCAGTTAAAGCTGCTATGTACATTGCAGGACTAACAGAAACTTTAGAGTATAGACTTCCACTAGTTGCTCCAAGTAAAGAAAATATGAAAAAAATCGAAGAAGTAATGAAAAATTACGATATAAAAGGTCTATAAAATGAAAAATAAAACTCTATTTGTAAGTGGTGGAACTCGTGGTATTGGTAAAGCAATCGTTTATGCATTTGCAGAGCGTGGTTGTAATGTAGCTTTTACTTATGCTTCATCTGCTGATACAGCAAAAGAAATAATAGCTGATATTGAATCAAAATACGGTATTAAATCTCGTGCATATAAACTAGATATTTTAGAACCTTTAACTTACAAAGATGTTTATAAAGAGTTTGATGAAGACTTTGATAGTCTTGATTACTTTATCTCAAATGCTATTATCTCTGGTCGTTCTGTTGTTGGTGGATTTGCTCCATTTATGAGACTTAAACCAAAAGGTTTAACTAATATATATACAGCTACTGTATCTGCTTTTGTTGTAGGTGCTCAAGAAGCAGCTAAACGTATGGAAGTAAATGGTGGTGGTTCAATTATATCTATGAGTTCTACTGGTAACTTAGTTTATACACCAAATTACTCTGGTCATGGTACTAACAAAGCTGCAGTTGAGACTATGGTTAAATATGCTGCGGCTGAACTTGGCGAGAAAAAGATTCGGGTAAATGCTGTAAGTGGTGGGCCAATCGATACTGATGCTCTAAAAGCATTTCCTAACTATGAAGAGGTTAAAGGTGAAGTAGTTAAGCGTTCTCCCTTATCTCGTATGGGTAATGCTACTGATTTAACTGGGGCTTGTCTTTTCTTATGTGGAGAGGAATCTTCTTGGTTAACTGGTCAAACTATTGTTATTGATGGTGGGACTTCTTTTCAATAACATTTAAATCCACCTCATGAGAGGTGGAAAAACTTATCTATCGTCGTTTGGATAATTAGGTTTACTAATTCCAGAGTTCTCATTTGAACTTGTTGTATCATAGTGAACTGTTGACTCTGCTTGTAAAGCACCTAATGTTAATGTGATAAGTAAAATGATTCTTTTCATTTTGTTTTCCTTTGGTAAGAACGCGTTACGCTCTAGTATTTTTAAATCGGAGTAATTTTATCCGATTTA
>CAZZAZ010000003.1:0-33335 GCA_964652355.1 uncultured Sulfurimonas sp.
CTATTCCTATGTCTTTAGCTGTTACATCTCTTTTACATATTCAAATGAATAATATTCATTATGGTATCCCTATGGATAGTGTAAGTGAAACAGTTAAATTAGAAAGAAGTGAGATAGAGTATTTACATAATGAACCATTTGTATATATTCGTGGCGAAGTTATTCCACTATTGTTTATAAAATCAATGTTAGATGAAGAAGCTATGGTTGATGAACCATTATCTATCGTTGTATTAAATATTAAAGATAATCTTTTAGCTGTTGTTGTAAATCAGTTCCTAGGTCAATTAGATGTTGTTCAAAAACCTCTTGTCGGTATTATGGAGGGTCATCCACTATTTAGTGGTACAGCCCTTTTAGGAAATGGACAAATTATTATGTCTATTGATCCTGTAGGTCTTTTAGGAATTTCGCAAAAACTAAAAGAGGAAATTGAGGTAGCTTAGTATGATGGACTTAATAGTTTTTAGTGTTGATAACAATAGATATGCACTTAAAATAGATAATGTAAAAAGAATTATTGGAGCTGTAGAGTTAACAGATATTCCTAGCTCTCATGAACTTATAGATGGTATGATGTCTTATGAAGATTCAGTAGTAAAAGTTTTGAACTTTCGTAAACTTATTGGTTTAGCTCCTCATGAGGATGAATTTAAAGATATATCAGACTCTAGTTTGAAATTTCTATTTTATGAAGATGAAACATCAAACTTTGCAATAAAAGTTGATAAAATAGATGATATTGCACATATTAATGAGTCTGATATTATGAATAGTGATGATGATGGATATACTGCGAATGATTATTTAGAATTAGAAGGTGTATTAGATATAGATAGCGTTTTAATAAATGTTATTAAAACGATACACTTACCAAATTAGGGAGAGATTATGGCTATAACATATGAAGCTAAAACAGCAACATTTTCATCTGTAATATATGAAGATGATGTTGTGTCATTTAGAGATTTTTTACAAACAAATGCTGGTGAAGAAGTGATTTTTGACTTTAAAGAGTGTGATGATATACATCTTGCTGTAATTCAACTTATTATGGCTTATAAAAAAAATTATAAGTGTTCTTATGAATTCAATGAAAAAGATACATTATATACAAGAGTTTTAAAGGGATTTGATATAAGTGAAAACCATTGTAATTAGTAACCGCAAGGGTGGAAGTGCTAAAACAACTACTGCTGTAAATATTGCAAGTGGTTTAGCAAAACATGGTTCAGTATTACTTTTAGATTTTGATACACAAGGCCATGCTTGTATTGGTGTTGGATGTGAACCTAGTGAAGATTTAGGTGTTCATTCCATCTTTACTGGTCATACTTTGAGTGAAACGTTTATTCCAACTGTACATAAAAATTTAACTCTTTCACCAGCTCTGGCATTTTTTGATGTGTATGAGTATTCTGATTTACGAGGAGTGCTTAAGAGCCGTTTTAAAAGAGAATCTATTGCTGATTTTTTTGATTATTGTGTTATAGATACTCCACCAACTTTTGATGCACTTTTAAAAAACTCACTAGAGGTTGCAGACAGTGTAGTAATACCTTTTGTACCACATCATTTAGGTGTAGTAGCAGTTTCTCAAATGCTTCGTGCAGTTTATCAAAATGCATCTACATTAGGTCGTGATATAGCAGATGTGTCAATCCTACCTGTAATGTTTAATCCACATATAAATGAACATAAAGAATGTTTAGCAAAAGTAAAAACATCTTTTGGCGCAGAGAAGGTTTTAACACCAATTGGTGTAGATATTAAACTTGCTCAACAGTTTGAAATTGGTAGTCCAATTATACTGGATGAAAAACGCTCAAAAGGTTTAAAAGATTATAAAAAATGCGTTAGTGAACTGATGCAAAGATTGTAGAATGCAAAACATTCAAGAAAATAACACTTTGAAACTATTAGTTTGCGAATCAGATACAAGATTATTAAAAAGACTGAAATCTTGGATAAAAGCTATGGGGCATGAAGTTACAGTTAGTTCAGATGGGTTAGAATCTTTAAAATTATACAACACTAACATAGCAGATATTTTGATAGTTTCACAAAAAATAAAAGTTCCAATTCTAAAAATAAGTGCAATTTTTGAATAATTTAATCTCAAATGCTGTAGAATATTTTAACAAAACTATAAGTGTATCCTTGATCTCTTATAACGATAACTTTCAGATTGTTATTGCAGATAATGGTAAATGTTTTAAAGATAAAACAAAAGTTACAATAAGTGGTAAAAAAGGTTTATAAATGAATATACTAATAGTAGATGATAACGCAAACAATAGAATGATTTTGAAACTTCTTTTAGAAGATTATACAGAAGATAATGATTTTGAATTTAGTATAGATGAAGCAGAGGATGGATCTGTTGCTGTAAAAAAATGTGATGAACAAAAATATGATATAGTCCTGATGGATATTATGATGCCTGTAATGGATGGGATTGAAGCTACTAGACTTATAAGAGATGCTCATCCTGATATTATGATTATTGCTGTATCTGCAGTAAATGATACAGATAGACAAAAAAATATACTTAGTAGCGGAGCTGAAGATTATATATCTAAGCCTGTAAATTCAGACATATTTACAAGTAGAATTTCAAATTATATTACATTAGTAAACGCTAGAAATCATAAAAGACAAAATGAAAATTATGTAAATCTTTTTACAAAAGAGATATATAGTAGAAATACCAAGTTTATGATTCATTCTGAAGATTCATTATCAGAATTTTGGGAATTTTTTCTTTTAAACGCTAAGGAAAAATATGATGGATTAAGTGATATAGTTCGTACAATATTTTCTATTGCAGATACTCATGTTAGATTATCAATAAATAGCAATATTTACGTAGAAGAATCAGAAGATAATCAATACTTTACTTTGACAGATATTGAAAAATTACCTCCAAAAATAATAGATTTGATTTTGAAAAAAAATGCAATTACAGATTGTTATAAAATTTCAAATTTTAAAATATCTTTTGAAATAAAAAAAGTTTGTTCCGCTGAAGTAGTCAAAGAAGATGTTGTAAAAACTATTGAATCCACTCCTGTTGAAATTCAAGAAGAAGTTATAGCAACTCCTATTGATATGTCAGACCATGTTTCAAAAGAATTGGTGGTATTTGACTATATGGATCCAGATGATTTACTAGATTTAGAAGAATATGCAGGTAAATTAAACTCTTTACTGCTTATTGCAGGTGCAGGAGATATTACAGGCGAAGAGATAGAGGAGATGTACACATATCTAGATAGATTAGGTTCTATTCTTTCCACTTATTCTGATGTTTATACTATTTCAAAAGCTTTAAGTGAGTTATCTTTGGATATGTCAAACTATGCAGAAGAGTTTGCTCAAAACTCAGAAGCATTAGGTCCGATATGTAAAGCATTCTCAAATGATTTGTCATCTTGGATTCAAATGTCTTTTCATACTGGTGCACCTAGTATTGATTTTATGAATGATACTATTGCTGTAAACTGTCAAACAATATCATCTATGCTTAAAATGAATGATGAAGGTTCTAGTTCTGAAGATGAATTAGATGATATTTTTGATTTCTGATAAAAATCAATAATTAATTAAATAGGAGTAAATATGCATAAAGTTAAAGTTCAAAATAGTTGTTCTTGTTTTTTAAAAAGTGGTTTATCTGAAAATAGTGAATTTGAAACACTTGAAGAAGCAAAAAAAGAAGCTGAATATATGATAGGAATAATGCGTAATAATTTTTGTGCAAAACATGAATTTGTTTTAAGTGAGAAGTTTGGCGACTTTACAATTTTTATAAAACCAAGAAATAAATAATATAAAACATCATTAATATAAATATATGGTATACTTATAATGATTAATTATAAGGTAAGGATAGAAATGTTTTTTTCAAATAATAATAATAAGTTAGAAGATCTTTTAAAGTCGAAAGAACAAGAGATAAAAATTCTAAAAGAAGAGATAGAAGAGTTAAATTCAAAAAATAAAGAGTTGGAGTCAAAGGCTAAATATTCTGATGCTAATGAGGTTATGAATAATCTTATTAAATCTCTTACTCGTGGGTTGACAGATGGTTGTAGTAGAGATTTAAATCTTATTCAAAATGATTTAGAATCAAATCTTAATGCATTAGAAGATATTGATGCTCGTAATAAATCCAATAATGAACACACTGAAGCTTGTTCAACTGAAATAGAGATGCTTTCTGAAACTCTAGGTTTATTGTTAGAACATATTTCTAGTACTTATGAACAAGTTAATACATTAAATACAAATGTTGATAGCATATCAAACGTAATAACATTAATTAAAGATATATCTGATCAAACAAATCTGTTGGCTTTAAATGCCGCTATTGAAGCAGCTCGTGCTGGTGAACATGGTCGTGGTTTTGCGGTTGTTGCAGATGAAGTTCGTAAACTAGCAGAAAGAACACAAAAGGCAACTAGTGAGGTTGAAATATCTGTATCATCATTGAAACAAAATACACAAGAGGTTCATGAACATTCTCAGGCAATGGAGAAATTATCAAATAAATCACATGAGCAAATGGATGTATTTCAAGAAAAAATGCAAATACTTTCTGAAAATGTGAAAGTCATTTCAGAAGAAAATATAGATGTAACATACGCAGTATTTATGGTGCTTTCTAAATTAGATCATTTACTATTTAAATCTAACGGATATAAAACTGTATTTACTGGTAGCGCTTCAGATGAATTTTCTCATGATCATGAATGTAGATTGGGAAAATGGTATTTTGAAGGTAATGGTAAAGATAAATTTGGTAAATGTTCAAGTTATTCAAAAATGGCAACTCCACATAAAGATGTTCATGACAATATACATAAAGCTGTTAAGTGTGTTCAAGAAGGGACATGTACACAGCATTCTCAAAATGTTATGACATATTTTGAGACGGCTGAAAAAGCATCTATTAAAGTTGTAGAAAGTTTAAATGCAATGCTTGATGAAGAAAAGTTGATAAGACATAATTTATAGAAAAATTTCTATAGCTCTATCTAAGTCCTCTTTTGTATCTATTCCAAATCCAGTAGAGGCAACTTTAACCATACTTATATTTTTTTGATGATAAATAGCACGTAGTTGTTCTAGCTTTTCTATATCTTCTATTGGTGCATCTTTTAGTGAACAGAACTCTTGTAAAGATTTTTTCGCAAATCCATAAATCCCAATATGACCAAAGTATGTAGCCCCACCACCTTGGTTGTAAGGTATTTGAGCACGAGAAAAGTAGATAGCATTTTCATCTGAATCAAGTACAACTTTAACAAGGTTTGGATCTTTTGCTGCATCATCATTGATGGCATTAAAGCAACTCCCCATAATAAATTTTTCATCATTATTTTGCAATGATTTTAGTCTAGTTATTAGTGACTTTACTACTTCTGGTTCAATGAATGGTTCATCTGCTTGAACATTTATAATAAGCTCATCATCTGCTACATTTAAAATATTTGCACATTCGTTGATACGGTCTGTCCCACTTTTATGTGTAGTTGAAGTAAGCATAGCTTCTATATCATACTCCTTACAAATAGAAATAATTTTTTCATCATCTGCGGCAACTACAACACGGTCTAAATGAGATACTCTTTTTGCAGTACGAACTACCATCGGTAATCCGCCAATATCTGCTAAAACTTTTTGTGGAAATCTTGTTGATGCTAAGCGAGCTGGGATAATAATCATCTTAGTTAAAGCCTTTAATTGTATAATACTGTAATTATATCTAAATGAGTTTAGGATACTACTAATATGCTTCTTTATCAACCAGAATCAGGTTACTGTTACAATAGTGATTCTGTCTTTCTTTATGATTTTATTTCATCTTTTAACCCTCGTGGTAAGATGCTTGACGTAGGAGCTGGTTGTGGAATAGTTGGTTTATTAGTAGCAAGAGATAATAAAAAAGTAGAGCTAGAAGCTGTTGAAAAGCAGGACATATTTATAGAATATGCTAGTATAAATGCAAGAGTAAATAAGATAAAATATAATTTACATAATGGTAATTTTCTAGACCTTAATGTAGATATAAAGTATGACTATATAGTTTCAAATCCACCTTTTTATCCAGATGGGGTTACAAAGAGTGAGAATGAAGTTTTAGCCAATGCTAGATATAACTATAACCTACCTTTAAAAGATTTTTTCAAAAAGGTCTCTCAGCTTTTAAAGCCAAACTCTCATTTTGTATTTTGTTATGATGCTTCGCAATTTGCTGAAATATGTACAGAGTTAAGTGCTGTGAAAATAAAAGTAGTAGATGTTCAGTTTGTTCATCCAAAATTCGATAGAGCAGCTTCACTTGTTATGATTCATGCAAGAAATGGTTCAAAATCACTTATGAAAGTTTGGGAGCCATTTATTAGTTTTGAAGGTAATTATATCTCACAAAAAGCAAAAAAAATATATGAAAAAGCAAAGACGCAAAGTATAAAATGTCAATTATAAAAAAAGAAAACTATCCATATGCATTTGATTCAAATGCTTGTAGTACTTGTGAAGGTCGTTGTTGTACTGGCGAAAGTGGATATATTTATGTTACAAAAGCAGAGATAGAAGCTATTTCAGCGTTATTAAATCTAAGTGTTAATGATTTTGTGGCAAAATATCTTTTTAAAAAAGGCTATAAATACTCTATAAAAGAATTAAAGTATAATGATTCTTATGAGTGTGTCTTTTATGATAGAGAATCTAATGGTTGTGGTATTTACAATGCTAGACCTCTTCAGTGTAAAACATTCCCATTTTGGGATTATTATAAAACTAGGATAGATGAATTGAAGCAAGAATGCCCTGGAATTTTAGATGAATAATATACTTAAAACTTTAATAATAGCTACTGTTATAACTCTCTTTAGTGGCTGTGTAAACACTACTTCATCGATAAAACCACATGAAAAAGCATTTGAAGAAGAAGATGTGTATGTTATGTTTGCTCTTCGTGCTGAACAAGTTAGAAGTTATGATAATGCTGCAAATATATTTTATAATTTATATGAAAGATCAGATAAAAAAGAGTATCTTTATAGATCTTTACAAAATGAGTTATCTGCTCAAAATAATCAAAAAGTTATAGATAAAGTTAATAAAATAACTAAAGGCTCCCTTGATGATTTTGCATTAATTCGTTTAAAGATCATAGCTTTAATTGGTTTAGATAAGCTAGAATCAGCAAAAGATATAGCAGTCAGCTTAGTAGATAAATCAAACAAAGTAGATGATTATTTATTGGTATCTGAAATATATGTAAAACTTAAAAAATATAATACGGCAGTCAAGTACTTAGAGAGTGCTTATGTAAAAGATTATAATGAAAAAATACTGGATAAGATGGCTATTGTCTTGTATGTAAATCTTGATAGGAAAAAAGATGCAATTGCACAGTTAGAAACTCATTCTCGTGTGCATGGTTGTTCATCTTTAATATGCACGAGATTAATTGGCTTTTATTCTAATGAAAATAATATAGATGGCCTCTTATCAGCATATTTAAGATTGTATCAAATTAATTCAAATAAAGAGATTGCTGAAAAAATTGTTCAAATATATGCTTACAAGAAAGACTTTATTAAAATGATGGATTTTTTAGAGGAAAGTAACTCAAATGATGAAGTTTTATTGCAAATATATATAAATTTAAAGAATTATAAAAAAGCATATCCTTTAGCATATAAACTTTATAAAAAAACTGGTGAAACTAATTATTTAGGACAGAGTGCTATTTTTGAATATGAAGCAAGTGATGATAACTCAGATAAAGAGATGCAAAATAGTGTAATTAAAAAACTAAAAAAAGTAATTACTAGAATTAAAGAAGGTTTATATCTGAACTATTTAGGTTATATTTTAATAGACCATAATTTAGATGTAAAAAAAGGGATGGAGTACATACAGGAGTCGTTGAGGCTTGAACCAAAATCATCATATTATTTGGATTCTTTAGCATGGGGTTATTATAAACTAGGTGACTGCAAAAATGCTAAAAAAACAATGGATAGAGTTATTAAATTAGGTGGCGGGGATAATGAAGAAGTAAAACTACACGTGAAAACAATAAACAAGTGTTCTAAGACAAAGAAAGGTAAGTAAAAAAGTATGATTTTAGATGATATTATAAAAAAGACAAAAGAAGATTTAGTTAAAAGGGAAAAAGAGTTTTCTCTTGATTGGTTGGGACGTTCACTGGCTTTTAATGCAAGAGTTCCACGTGATGTATTTCCATATCTTACAGCAACAGAAGAAGATCCGTATAGAATAATTTCAGAGGTTAAAAAAGCTTCACCATCAAAAGGTGTTATTCGTGAAGATTTTGATCCTTTAGCGATAGCACAGGCTTATGAACGTGGTGGTGCTTCTGCAATATCAATCTTGACTGAACCACACTTCTTTCAAGGTAGTCTTGACTATCTTGGTGGAATTAGAAGATATGTTGGGATTCCACTTCTTAGAAAAGATTTTATAGTAAGTAAATATCAAATTTTAGAGGCTATGGTTCATGGTGCTGACTTTATTTTACTTATTGCAGCCGCATTATCTAAAAAAGAGTTAAAAGAGCTTTTAGCATACACTAGACATCTTGGTATGGAAGCTTTAGTGGAAGTTCATGATAAGTCTGACTTGGTAAAAGCTATCTATGCAGGTAGTGATATAATAGGGATAAATCATAGAAATTTACAAACTTTTGAGATGAATATGAATCTATCTTATGAGTTGATTCCAATGATTCCAAATGGCAAAGTTATTGTTGCAGAGAGTGGAATATACGAGCATGGTCAACTTGAAGACTTATCTAAAGCAGGAGTTGATGCATTTTTAGTTGGTGAAAGTTTAATGCGTACAGATGATGAAGAGTCAGCTCTTCGTACTCTTAAAAATGGCTAATGCCTTTGTCCTTAGACAAAGGTGCTTTTTTTAGCCTAATAGTTGTTTTACCAACTCATTTATACGCTTACCATCAGCCTTACCAGCTAGCTCCTTAGAAGCCATACCCATAACTTTACCCATATCTTTCATGCTAGTTGCACCAACTTTAGTTATTACATCATTAACCGCAGATTTAAGTTCATCATCACTAAGTTGCGCAGGTAAATAAGGTTCATAAAAGGCTATCTCATCTAGTTCCACTTGTAATAAATCATCACGGCCTGCATCTTTATACTGAGAAGCTGAGTCTTTTCTCTTTTTAACTTCTTTTTGAATAATTTTGATTACATCATCATCACTTAACTCTTTTCTCTCATCAACTTCTATCTGTTTACAAGCACTAGTAAGTAGTCTAAGTGCATCCCTCTTTTTAGTGTCTTTGGCTTTCATAGCATTTTTTACATCTAAGTTAATTGTTTCTCTTAAAGTCATAATTGTGTTACCTTTTTTGTGGAACTAAATTTGCTAGTATTATATACTAAATAAGCCAAAGAGAAGATAATGATAAAACAATTTTCACTAACTATACTGATTTTTTCTACAATCATATTTTTTTCAGCATGTACAGCAGGGCTTACTGAACCTGAAATTGATTTTGCTCCACCAAAATATGTAGAGCAAATGCCATCAAAAGAGGGTAAAAAAGATTTTATATCTCAAGGTAGTATTTTTGGTCAAGGAGATAACCCACTCTTCTCTGATCATAAGGCTATGAATGTAAATGATATTGTAAGAGTTACCATATCTGAAGCTGCAAATAGTTCTAGTACTGGATCAAAACAACTTTCAGAAAATGATGTTACATCTTTAGGTGGATTAACTGTAGCTCAAGGTGGAATAGCGTCAGATACATTATCTAATTTAAATACGAGTATATCTAGCACTACTGCAAATGCTTATAAAGGTTCTGGCTCAGCTACTAAAAATGCCACATTTACGACAACTGTTTCAGCTAGGGTTGTTAAAGTTTTAGAAAATGGAAACTATTTTATTGCTGGAAAAAGAGAAATTTTAGTTGATGAACAAAAACAAATCATTCAAATATCTGGTGTAATAAGACCTTATGATATAGACCAAAACAACCAAATAACTTCTGCACAAATGAGTGAAGCAAAAATTCTTTATAAAACAGAAGGTGATGTAGATCGTGCTACACAACAGGGTTGGGGGACAAAAATTGTTCAAGCTATTTGGCCGTTATAGTTTAATATTTATATTATTTTTCTTTACACTAAATGCTAAAACATTTGAAAATTTTAAGAGATCATCTGCAGATACATACTCTAAATATAAAGATAAAAATGATATTAAATTTTCTAAAAGTTTAAAACAACAATTTAAAGCATATCTTATCTCCAAAGATGTGAAATCATATGAAGAGTCTAAGCCATTATCCTTATCTATAGCTATTGCAAATAGAATAAAACCAGCTGGTCCAATAATACATGTTAATGTAGATGAAAACAAACAAAAAATAGATATGATGATTGAAGTAGATAAAAATGCTGAAAAAGATATATCTTTTTCTTATTTTGGTTCAACATTAAAATTGAATATACCACCAAAAATTAAATCTGCTAAATATTATCCTCAAAATCAAAAAGGGATAAATAATTTTTTTGATATGGTTGCTTCAAGTGCCTATGAAAATTTATTATTAGATATAAAAAATATATGCAAAAGAATGAAATTGAATGACTGGGGATTATATTTATTAATAAAAAAAATTTCTAAAAATACTTTTTCAAATACGGATGATGCAAAATTATTAACATGGTTTTTGTTTTCGAAAATGGGTTATGCAGTTAAGATAGGTTTAGTATCAAAACATATAGTTTTGATGCATTATTCAAAAAATATAATATATTCAAAATCTAGTTATAAGTTTGACGATAAAAATTTTTATGTATTAGACAACTCCAATATACGGTATAGAAGAGTTTATTCATATAAATATAATTATGATGGTTCAGATAAGAGTTTTGATCTATCTCTAGACACTTTACCAAATTTAAAACATGAAATAGAAGAAAAAAAATTGAAATTTAAAAGTCAAGGTACAATACATACTATTAAATACTCTTACAATAAAAATCTTATAGATTTCATGGCTACATATCCACAGGCAAATTATGAAACCTTTTTTAATGCGCCTATGCAAGAAAAAACGTATACAGATATAGCAAATGGATTAAAAAAATTTATAGATTCTAGACAAGCATCTTCAGCAATAAACTTTATATTAAACTTTGTTCAAAATGCTTTTATATATGAGGTTGATAAAAAACAGTTTGGTCATGAAAAAGTTATGTTTGCACAAGAAGTTCTTTATTACGATAAATCAGATTGTGATGATAGATCAGTTCTTTTTTCATATTTAGTAAAAAAACTATTTGGCTTTTCTGTTGTTGGGGTAAAGTATAAAGACCATATGGCTACAGCATTGTATATACCTATGACTGGGGATAGCGTTAATGTTAATTCAAAAAAATATATTGTAGCAGATCCTAGTTTTATTGATGCTAGTATTGGTCAAAGTATTCCAAAGTATAAGTCTATAAAGCCACAAAGTTTTATAGTGATAAATAAAAGTTAAGAGTTTAAAAGTTTTATAAAGCTATCTTCATCAATAGCTTTTGAAAATAAAAAACCTTGGTAGCTTTGTGCACCTAAATCATTGATAAAATCAAGTTGATATTTATCTTCAATTCCCTCAACGATAACTTCCATATTAAAGACTTTAGCAATGCCTATCATCATCCTTACAAGCTCTTTGTTATTATTTTGAAGAAGATTTAACATAAAAATTTTATCTATCTTCATACTATTAACAGGTAGTTTTTGAAGGTATGTTATAGATGAATAACCTGTACCAAAATCATCTATAGAAAATTTAATTCCAAACTCTTGAAGTCTTTTTATTTTTTCAACAACTATTTCAAAGTCTTGAATTAAATCATCTTCTGTTATTTCTATCTCTATTCTTGATGGATCTATACCTTTTTTCATAATGATAGAAGTTATTTTTTCTTCAAAGTTAGAATTTAATAACTCTTTTGAACTTATATTTATAGCGAGTGTACCTTTGAAATTTTTATGTTTATCTATAAATATACAAGCACTTTTTATTGAGAGGGTTGTAAATTCATAGATTAAGTCTAATTTATTTGTAACTTCTAAAAATGAATCTGGGAAAAGAATCCCTTTTTCTGGATGTCTCCATCTCATTAACAGTTCAGCACCAATAATATTTGAGTTAGATACATCAACTTTTGGTTGGTAAAAAAGTTCAAACTCTTCATTTAATAAACCACGTTTGATCTCTTGTTCTAAGCTTGAGAACTGTATGAGCCTAGCTTCAATATCTTTGTCAAAAAATACAAACTGATTCCTTCCTTGATGTTTAGCTTGATACATTGCGGTATCTGCATGTACCATAATATCCTGAATGTTTTTTTCACCATCTGGAAATATTTTAATCCCAATACTAACACCAATTTGAACTGAAATATTTTTTATTAAAAATTCTTTTGATATAGTAGATAAAATTTTATTTGAGATATCACGAATAAAAGCTGAAGCTATCTCCATATCATCAGATAAGTTTAAAATCATTATACCAAACTCATCACCAGATATTCTAGCAAAGATATCTTCTTCTCTTAATAGTTGTGAAATTCTGCTAGACACTTCTACTATTAAAGCATCTCCGACACTATGTCCATAACTGTCATTTACAAGTTTAAAATTATCTATATCTATAAAAAGAAAAGCATGTGTAAATTTATGTCTTAAAGCTTTATTATACTCTTCATTTAGTCTTTGCATTAATGATTTTCTATTTAGTAAATTTGTTAAAAAATCATGATCTGCTTGGTGCTGAAGCCTCTCTTGAGCTTCTTTTATTTCAGTTATATCTAAAAATTGTGCTATATAGTGAGTTGTAATATATTCATCATTTTTAATGGCTGTGATAGATAATCTTTCTGGATAAATTTCACCATTTTTTCTTTTATTATATATTTCACCATACCAAACACCTTTATTAATCAAAGCATCCCACATGTGTTTATAAAATTCTGTGTTATGAGTATTTGATCTAAGAATTCTAGTGTGTTGCCCTATAGCTTCCTCTTGAGAGTAACCAGTTATTTTACTAAATGCATTATTAACTTGAATGATAACACCGTCCATATCTGTAACAGTCATAGCTTCATGAGCATTAAAAGCATAAGAAGCAATGATTAAGTCTTCTTTGTTCTTTTCCTCAGTATCTAGAGATGACTTTAATATAAAAGATAAAAAAAGTAGTGATATAAGAGAAACAATCCAAATAAAATGAGTAGTGTATAGAGATTGTAATGCTTTCATATGAATACTATCTGCATTATTATAGTAGTTTATAAAAAGAAGATTAGATATTTTGTTAAACATCTCTATATATTTTGTACTAGCATTAAAACAAAAACTAGCATCTGATTGTCCAAGTGATTTTTTAACAATTCCCTCCCTACAAAAATGAAGGGCTTCTTCTGTTTTTGGTGAAAAATGTGAGTTATATACTTTTATGGATTCCAGTGATGCATCTATAAAAAATTGGTCGATTGCATTTTTTTGTTTTATTTGTAGTTTTTTTATATCTAATATATGATCTTTTTCACTTAAAAGTTGGTTATAAATATAGGCACGTTCTAGACCAGAATATTCTTTAATCTCTTCGAGTTTAATAACTGCAGTAGTGTCTATTTTTAAGTTATGAGCAAGAGAATTAAAAATTTTTATAGCTATTATGAGTTTTGAGTTTATCTTGGTGTAGTACTCAATCTCTTTTTGAAAGTTTATTTGTGAACGTAAGACATTTTTTCTGATACTCTTTATATTATGTAGTAATGCTAAAATCTCCTTTGTTAAAGGTGTGATTCTAACTCCTATCCGATCGTAAAGCCTTGCTTTCGTTTTATCAGTATCTGTGATCTTATTAAGAAATTTTTTATAAGAGATATCTGTACGTTTATGTTGACTTAATAAAGCTTGTTTATATTGTGCTTTATTTACTGTATCTATATAACCAGCACTTAATCCACGCTCAATTTGTATGTTGTGAATTAACTCACTAAATACTTGTGTCATCTCCACTGATTGCTTAAATGTTTGAGTTTCATCTAGTTTGTTGTATTCATGTTTTATCGATGCAATTGAAAAGTATATTAGAGCAAGAGCAGGTATAGAAAATATAAATAATATTTTTCTTTTTAAAGATAGTTTTTTCATATACTCAAGTTTAATAATAATTAAATAAAAAACTACTTAAAAAATATAATATTTCTTAAAGAATTGTGAAAGATGATATGAAAATGACAATTTAATGACATTCTATGCCTTTTGATACTTAATAGTTATAAGCTACTTTATAAGTTGGATCATCCTCTTCATAAGAACAATGTGGTCCAGCTTTTTTAAGAATTGCTTTACAGTCAGCTGAAAGATGGCGAAGTAGTAAGTTTTTACCAGCATCTTCGTATTTTTTAGTAATCATATCAATCGCTTCAACACCAGAGCTATCCATAACTCTTGCATTTTTAAAGTCAATCACTACTTTTGGAGGGTCGTTTGGAATATCGAAGTTATCTCCAAAGGTTGTAGCGCTTCCAAAGAAGAGTGGACCTTCAAGTTCATACACTAAAGTTCCATCAGCCTCTGCATGAGTTTTAGAAAAGATACGTGCATGTTTCCAAGCAAAAGCAAGTGCAGAAATAATAACACCTGCAATAACTGCAATAGCTAAATCCTCAACTACTGTTATGATTGTTACTGTAACCATAACAAAAGCATCAGTACGTGGCATTTTATTTAAGCGTGAAAAACTTGACCATTCAAATGTTCCAATAGACACCATAAACATGATACCTACTAATACTGCAACTGGGATGATATTTAAAATATCACTTGTAAAGACAACAAGAACTAAGAGTCCAATAGCTGCTACAAAAGATGAAAGTCTTCCTATCCCACCAGATGTGTAGTTGATGATAGATTGACCAATCATAGCACATCCAGCCATACCACCAAAGAAACCACAAGTGATATTACCTGTTCCCTGTGCTATACACTCTTTGTTAGCAGAGCCACGAGTGTTAGATAGCTCATCCAAAACTGAAAGTGTTAGAAGTGATTCAATTATACCAACAAGAGCTATGATAACTGCATATGGAAGTACAAGTAAGATTGCGTCAAGTGAGAAAAGATACTCTGGGATTCCAAATGTAGGCATCTGTCCTGCATATTTACTCATATCATCAAGTCCACTAAGGAGCAGGGTATCTGTACCGGTAAAATAAACCCCTAGTGTGATAACTATAATAGCTACAAGACCAGCAGGTATAGCTTTTGTAACTTTAGGAAGTGCATACATTATTAGCATTGTAACGGCTACAAGTATGTACATCATATACCCTTGACCCTCAAAAAACTTAAATTGAGCAGTACCAATAACAATAGCAAGACCATTCACAAAACCATGAATGGCTGGAGTTGGAACAAGGCGGATAAATTTACCAAGTTTTAATGCCCCAATAGCTATTTGTATAAGTCCCGCAATAACTGTAGCTAAAAGTATGTAATGAAGCACACCCATCGCTATAGCTTCTCTTGCCATTCCTTGTGCAGATAATAGTGAAGTTGCTTCCACTCCAAGACCAACTAGAACAATAGCAACTGCTCCAGTAGCTCCAGAAATCATCCCTGGCTTACCACCTATGAGTGAAGTGATAAGTCCAAGTATAAATGCAGTATATAGTCCAACTATTGGTGAAACACCTGCAATAAATGAAAATGCAATAGCTTCAGGAACAAGTGCAACAGCTACAACTAAACCAGATAAAATATCGTTTTTAATATTAGCTGATGTATATTTTTTTAAATCAAACAATCTATACCTTTAGTGAGCTAAGTTGCTCATTTACTTTTACTTGTTTAGCCTCTGCATCAGCAAGTGCTTCACGATTTTTTGCTAAAACATCTTCAGGTGCATTTGCTACAAAACGTTCATTTTTAAGCATTCCTCCAACTTTATCTATCTCTTTTTGTAATTTTTCGCTCTGTTTTGTAAGTTTTGCAATGATTGAACTTAAATCAATTGAGTCAGTTGGTATGAAAGTTTCACAAGTGTCAGCTATGTCACTTACTGAATTTTCTATTTTACTCTCAGTAAACTCAACTACTTCAACTTTTCCAAGTTTAACTATGAAAGGTATCATTGCCTCTTTATCTTCATTAGAAATACCATCTATTTTAACAAAGGCTTTCTCGATTTTTTGGTTAGCTAAATCAACAAGAACTTTTGCTCTACGAATAGAAACAATAGCATCCATAATGATTTCAAATTTACGCTCTTCTTTTTTGCGTTTTTTGATTTTAAAAGGATATTTACTTATCATAATAGAATCATCTTTTTCTAATGAAGTTCCAGAAAGCTCATGGTAAAGATGCTCTGTGATAAACGGCATAAATGGGTGAAGTAGTTTCATAGCTTCTTTAAAGATTGCTCCAAGTTCTATGATAGCACCTTTGTCAGCCTTGCTAAGCTCAATACCCCAACCACAAAATTCGTTCCAAATAAATCTGTAAAGAACTGTTGCCGCATCGTTAAATTTGTACTCTTCTAAATTTTCACGAACCTCTAAAGTAGCTTGATTTAATCTGCTCATCATATAACGACCAAGATCTGTTTCTACACAAAAACCAGCCATATCAGGAAAAGTATCATGGTTCATTAGTAAAAACTTACTCGCATTGTAAAGTTTGTTTGTGAAGTTGCGGTTAAGTTCAAGTTTCTCTGTACTCATGCGAATATCACGACCTTGAGCCGCAGAGATTGCAAGAGTAAATCTAAGTACATCAGCTGAGTACTTGTTTACCATGTCAAGTGGGTCGATTACATTACCCTTAGACTTACTCATCTTATCGCCTTTTTCATCACGAACAAGTGCATGAAGGTAGATGTGGTTAAATGGAAGTTTACCCTCAAAGTGTTCACCCATCATCATCATTCTAGCTACCCAGAAAAATAAAATATCAAAACCAGTGATAAGAAGTGAGTTAGGATAAAAATCTTTTAAATCATTCTCTGTAAATTTACTAGCTTCATTTCCTTCATTACCCCAACCAAGAGTTGAAAATGGCCAAAGTGCAGACGAGAACCAAGTGTCTAAAACATCTGGATCTTGATGGATGTTTTTAGATGCACATTTAGTACAACTATCATGAGTTTCCTCTTTTGAAGCCCACTCATGTCCACAGTCATCACAGTAAAATACTGGTATTTGATGTCCCCACCAAAGTTGACGAGATATACACCAATCACGAAGTTCGCCCATCCAAGAGTTGTATGAGTTTATCCAATGTGGTGGAAAGAACTGTGCTTCGCCATTGTTTGTTTTCTCTATTGATTTTTGAGCTACATCTTTACGTAAAAACCATTGTTTAGAGATATAAGGCTCAACAACACTTTTACATCTGTAGCAGTGTCCAACTTGATGTTTATGGTCTTCTACTTTTACCATAAAGCCTTCTTCGTCAAGTCTTTTAACAATAATTTCACGAGCTTCTAGGCGGTCAAGACCTTTAAACTCTTCTGCATAGTCATTTAAAATACCTTTTTCATCAAAAACTGTAATGAACTCCAAGTCATGTCTTTTTCCAACCTCGTAGTCATTTTGGTCATGAGCAGGAGTAACTTTAACAACACCAGTTCCAAATTCCATATCTACATGAGTATCAGCAATAATTACCACTTCACGAGAAAGAAGAGGAAGACGAATTTTTTTGCCTATTAAATTTTTGTATCTTTCATCGTCTGGGTGAACCATTACTGCAGTATCGCCAAAATATGTTTCAGGGCGAGTTGTTGCTACTTCTACAAAGCCATTACCATCAGCAAATGGGTACTTGATATGATAAAATTTACCATTAGTATCTTCGTGTTCAACTTCAATGTCACTAAGTGCACCATCATGAGTACACCAGTTAACCATGTAGTTTCCACGAATGATAAGACCTTCGTTGTAAAGGTGAACAAAAGCATCTTTCACTGATGATTGAAGTCCACTATCCATTGTAAAACGTTCACGTTCCCATGCAGGTGTTACACCCATCTTACGAAGTTGTTCTGTCATAATACCAGCAGATTCAGCTTTCCAAGCCCAAGCTCGTTCTAAAAATTTTTCACGACCCAGAGCCTCTTTAGTTGTACCTTCAGCTAGAAGTTGTTTTTCTACAACATTTTGAGTAGCAATTCCTGCGTGATCGGTCCCTGGTTGCCAAAGAGTTTTGTACCCATCCATACGTTTGAAACGAGTGATAATATCTTGAAGTGTAAATGTAAGTGCATGACCAATGTGCAAGCGACCTGTAACATTTGGTGGTGGCATCATAATTGAGAAAGATTTATCTTCTTTCTGAATCGCTTTATTTCCATCTATTTCAAAATATTTTCTATCTTCACAAATTTTATAGTATCTGTTTTCTATCTCTTGTGGATTGTAACCCTCTGCTGACATATATTCGCCTTTTTAGTGCTTATTAAAATTGCGCGATTATAGCTAAAAAGATGTGAAAAATAGCTTTAAAATTTTCACTATAGATAAAATTTATTATTAAGTGATGATTTTGAATATGAAAGTTTTGATGAGATGTATAAGATTGCAGATAAGTTTTTATATGAAGCAAAAAATAGTGGAAGAAATAAGATAGTTGGTGAACTAGTAAAGTTAAAGCAAGACTAAAATAAAGTTTCGTCTAGTATAATTTCACTCTTAAAATTAAACTAACTCTTCAGGATACTTATTGCCACTATCTCGCTTAAATCCAGAACAATATGCAGCTGCAACTTCAAAAGATAAAGAAAATCTTATTATCGCATCTGCTGGTACTGGAAAAACTTCTACAATTGTTGGACGTATTGGTTATCTTCTTGGAAATGGTGTTAAACCAGAAGAGATTTTACTGCTTACTTTTACGAACAAAGCAGCAGCAGAGATGGTTGCGCGCGTTGCAGAATACTTTGGTAAAAGTGTAGCAGCAAAGATAGATGCTGGGACTTTTCATGCTGTATCTTACAGATGGTTGAAAAAGCAAGATAAACGAGTGGTTTTAAAACAACAACGTGAACTTAAAACACTTTTTCGTTCTGTTTATGAGAAGCGTTCTTTTGAGCATATTGGCTCGGAAATAACACCGTATGGTGGAAATCACTTATACGATATGTACTCTTTTTATCAAAATACAGAGCTTGAAAAACACTTTGAGGATTGGGTACATGAAAACTATCCAGATCATGAATCTTTTGCACTTATTTATGCAGATATAGTTGATGAATTTGAGAACTTAAAAAAAGAGTATGGTTTTGTAAACTTTAATGACTTACTTTTAAATTTTCGTGATATTTGTAAGTCAAAAGATTTAGGATATAAAGAAGTTTTAGTAGATGAGTATCAAGACACAAATGCTCTTCAAGGTACATTAATAGATGCTATGAAGCCACCATCACTTTTTTGTGTAGGTGATTATGATCAGAGTATTTATGCTTTTAATGGGGCAGACATTAGTATTATCGGTACCTTTAGTAAAAAATTTCCAGAGGCGGTTGTTCATACTTTAACTAAAAATTATCGTTCAACATTGCCTATCCTTTCTCTTGCTACAAAAGTTATAGAACATAATGAAAGAATTTATCCAAAACAACTAGAAGTTACAAGACAATCAGAGTCTCATAAACCAACACTGTTAGCTTTTGATGAACTGTTTGATCAATACCACGCAATTGCTGCAAAAATTCGTGATACACAGACGCCTCACGAAGAGATTGCAGTTATCTTTAGAAATAACTCTTCTGCTGATGGGATTGAGGTTGGACTTCGTGAACTTGATATTAAATGTAAAAGAAAAGGTGGTACTAGCTTTTTTGATTCTCGTGAAGTTAAAGCAGTTTTAGATTTTTACACACTTTTAGTAAATGAGAGTGATATGATGAGTTTTATCCATCTGTTTGAGTTTGCAAGAGGGATAGGTTCTGCTATGGCTAAAGAGATGTATATAGCCTTAAAGACTCTAGGGCATGGAAGTATCTTCTATGGACTTTATGCAGCAGATGAGAGTATAAAAAATCCATTTGAGAAAAGAAAACTGAATCATCAACTTGGTCTTTTTGATGACTTTTTAGAACTTGGTGCTGTTGGTAAGTTTGCAAAGCTTGGATTTGAAGCAAGATTTATGAAAAATCCTATTTTAAAACATCCAAAACTTACAAAAGATTCAGCTACATTTTTACATGATTTTTATTTACTTTACCGTGATTTAAAAGGTATAAAACAGCCTAGGACTATCGTAAAAAAGATAGCGGAATCCAATGTTTTTAAGTATATTTCAGAGCTTTTATCAAATAAACGAGCACAGCTAAAAGACGGAAGTGTAGATGAAAAGCAAAAGGAAGAATCATTAATTCGTATAAAAAGAAAAATGGTTCTTTTAGAGGAGTTGTCAAAACCATATAGTGATCATGAAAGATTTTTAAATGCTATGATATTAGGTTCATCTGACTTAACTCAAGGTGAAGGTGTAAATCTTTTAAGTGTTCACGCTTCGAAGGGTTTAGAGTATAAAGAAGTATATGTGATTGATTTGATGGACGGACGCTTTCCAAACAGGAAACTTATGCAGCGCGGTGGAAGTTTAGATGAAGAACGTCGTCTTTTTTATGTATCTGTAACTCGTGCAAAAGATATGCTTTATCTTAGTTTTGCAAAATATGATAAGATTAAAAAAATTAACTTTATGCCATCGCAGTTTTTATATGAGGCTGGTCTTGTTCCAAAAGATGAAGCTTATGCAGCTTTGATTCAAAAAGAGTTAGATAAAATAGATGAAGATTAAATCTCTATTTTAAATACAGCTCCATCTTGTGTATTTTCTACACTAAGTTTTCCATTACAATGTTCATGAATAATTAACTTACTCATATAAAGACCAATACCGGTTCCATTCTTATCTAATTTTGTTGAAAAATAGGGATCAAAGATTTTATTGATCACTTCATCTGGTACACCACCTCCATTATCTGAAATCTCAAGAATAGTTTTTTCATTTTTTGTAAAAGATTTTATTTTTATCCATGGGTATGAAATATTTTTATCAATAAGAATATCTTGTGCATTTTTTAATAGATTTAAAACAACTTGTTTAAGTTCATTAGGATAAGATTGAAATATCTCTTTTGATTGCAAATCTTTAATTATTTCTATATTATTTGTTGTTATTTCAATCTCTACTATGCTTAAAACAGACTTGATAATTGAAGTGAAATCTGTATTTTCCTGCTCTTTATTTGGTTTATAAAAATCTCTGAAATCATCAATAGTAGAGCTTAAATGTTGAGAATATTCAGATATTTTCTTTGAAAAATCAATTACAGTAGCTTCATCGGCTTTACCAAGTTCTGCTTTTACATTTAACGATATTGCTATTGAACTAATTACGGAGAGTGGTTGACGCCATTGATGAGCTATCATAGATATCATTTCACCCATCTGTGCAAGACGTGATTGTTGTAGTAGTTGCTTATCTTTGATTATGTTTTTTTTCACTTCTTCTTGTACTCGTGATTCTAAGTTTGTATTTAAATCTTGTACTTTTTTTGATTCTTCTGTTAACATTTCAAATGCTTGTACTTTTTGTTTTTCTCTTTTTCTATCTATATAAGCAAACCATAAAATTAGTAAAAATAAAACACTAATAAAAAGATTTCCAACTTGAAACATATCCTCCATCTCTTCTAGAGTTTTTTTAATTTTATTTTGCTCTACAAGTGAAAAATCTATAACTAAAATAGCTTCTATCTCGTTGTTTATTATAATAGGGTGTAAATATGTTGTCCATAAAGTGTTTAAGTTTGAATGTTTAAAAAAGATAGGTTTTTTACTTTTTAAAACATCATCCCATTTTGATGTTTGCATAGGTTGAAAAATTTCTGAAAATTCACTTTTTTCCTCTTCAACAGAACCATCTGCTAAAAATCTAAATTGGTTGTTGTTATGTATTGGCTTATCAACTAAATATATATATTTATATTTTTTAGTTACAAATAGATTTAAAATTGAGTCTATCTTATGTTTTAGTTTATCATTATGATATAGAGTGTTATAAAAATCTTTTTTTAAAGTTTTTGATATATTATTTGATATATTTTGGCTGATATTTTCAATATATGCACGATTATCTTTGTAGCTAATATCTATAATATCATTTTTAGCATTTTGATATAAGGTATATATCATAAATGCAATAACTATAATCATTATAGCTAAAGCATTGAAAATATATGATGCGCGTATATTACTTAGCATATTTTTCCAAACTTTTAGGAAGATTTAGATTGAATTTTTTTATAATTTCTGCATTTAGTTTTAGTTGAGGTCTCCCTTTTCTCCAATAAAATGCACCTATTGAGTTTTTTGAATCTTTATAAGCATTTAAACTAGTAGCAAACAAAGGAATATCTTTGCATCTTATATTTTCAAGTTCTTTTTTACTTATGATTAAGTCTATTTCATCACATTTATCTCTTATATGTAGTATTGTACTTTCTTCTATAATCTCCTGTGTATCTGAATCTACATAGACATTGATTATTTTAGAATCAAAAATTAGAGGGATAACTTTTTCAAATAATTTTAGCTCATAATTATCTTTAGCAGTTAAGTTAGATAGTAATAAGAGTAAAATAAGTAAGGATTTAATCAAAATAGATACTCCAAACTTATAGTAAGTTTCCTATCTATTGGAGAAATATTTAATGGATTAAGTGGGGTTAAAGTAGCTGGATCAGTTCTTGAAAATGAAGTTGATTTCGCTTTATCTAAAATATTTTCACCTTTAATAGAAAGGTTTAAATTTTCACTATGATTATAAATTATACCAAGGCTTAAATCATAAAAATTTTCATTTCTAATATTTGTAGTGTTATATAAAAGTTCAGAAAAAAAGTCAAATTTTTTATAAGTATTTAGATTTCTAATAACAGCAGTATAGTTTTTAATAGTACTGAGATTATATAAGTTTTTTGTTTGTTTATAATCAAAACTACAAAAAAGTTTATCGTATTTATTGTAGTTGTACGTCCATCTGAGCAAGGCTGTAACTATATCAATTTTTTTTGCATAGTTATCTAAATGATTACTTGATGGATCTAGTAGTAAAGTATTTTTTAGTTGAATATATCCCATAACTATTTCATATATACTATTTTGATTTTCATAAATAATATCTTGTGTAATATAATTTGCTTCTTGAGGTTTTTTTACTCCTGGTGTTATGTATAGTTGTGAATCAACCATATATGGTTCTAATGATGTCTCTGTATGCGCTAAAATAGTTTTTGATATCCATGAGTCTATAAGAAAAGTATATGCAAATCTATATTGATAAAGTTCGTCATTTTGTTGTGAATGATTGTTAGATACATCAGAATATTGAATACCAAATGTTAAAATATGGTTATTGTATATGTAGTATTTGTCTTCTGCAAATATCGTGCTTACAACTTGTTCATTATTGGGAGCTTGTGGAAGATTAATATCATTTATCGTTAATACTTCATTGTCATATTTTTTTAGTCTATACTTTATACCAGTTGTTAGTTTATTATTTTGAGTTTTAAAATTATATTTAATATCTGTAGTATAGACTTCTGATTTTGTTTCAGTATGTTGGTTATATGCAGGAAATAAACCATAAAATGGAGCTGTATAGATAGGGGTAATATTATCCTCAAAAATATATTTGGTAAAAGAGTAATCATATGAGATTAAAAAAGAAAAGTTATTTATATTGGTATCATAACCTATATGAATAGATTGAAAATCTATATCTGAACGAGTAGGAGTGGCATCAAGACTTGTACCAATAAATGAATCTTTTTGCTGGTCTGTTATGTCTATAAGCACTCTTTGGTTTTTGTTAGATATGGAACTAAAAAGGTGTATTGATTCTTTATCTCTTGATAAACTCTCCCCAAATGAATCGTGATTTTGTCTGTCTTGATTGTCTAGTGAAACATATGTAAGGTGAGACCATTCATCAGAGATCTCTGATGAAAATGTTGAGCTTACTCTACTAGCACCATAACTACCTGCATTTACTTCAACTTTAACACCTTCATCTTTTAAAATACTTTTTGAATATATTTTTATAAGGGTAACTGTTGTTTCAGTAGAGTACTCATAAGTTGGAGATTGTGTATATATCTCTATATGATCTGCAAAACCTATATCTAAGTCTCCGTATATTATAAGTCCACTACCATAAGTACCAGCAGTTATCTCTTGATTATCTATATATACTCGTATGGTACTACTTTTATAAGGGATAGTTTCATGACCTTGAGTTAAAGGATCTGGAAGAGCAAACTTGTTCTCAAAATATTTTGTAAAGTAGTTTGATTTTAAAATATCTTTTAAATATCTCACTTGCATTCTGCGTAAGTCATCCCTTGTGAATATTTGGGATATTCCTGCATTTTGTATTTTTGTTTTTTGTGATAGATCAGTTTTATGCTCAATGTTTCCAAGTAGATCATCTATATCATCATTTGCTGTAAGAGAACTAACCATTAATAATAAAAATAGTAATATAAAAATATTTTTCATCTCTCTCCGCTTGTATTTATCGTTTATTTTAGTTGATTTATACTTAATTAAAAGTAATATTCAACGCTAAACGTTATCTTTCTGTCTATTGGTGAAATAAATAGTGGGGTAATTGGTTGAAAGTTTGAAGAATCTGTTCTAGTAAATATAGTCTCTTCTGCTTTGTCAAAAATATTTTCACCTTTTAAAGAAAGGATTAAGTCTTTATTGTAATTATATTTAATACCTAAGCTAAAATCATAGAAATTTTTCTTAACTAAAGTATCTCTATTAAATATAAGTTCAGAAAAAAAATCAAAGTTTTTGTATGTATTTAAATTTCTAATTAAAGCAGTATAGTTCTTAATGTTGTTGATTGTTGGAATATTATCAGTCTCTTTATAGCCAAAACGGATAGTTAGTTTATCATACCTATTATAATTATGTATCAATCTTAAAAGAGTTGAATAAAGGTATATACTTTCCTTGTAATTGTCTAGTAAATTAGAAGTAGGACTTTGTTGTAATAAAGAATTTTTAAATCGCATAAGATTTAAAATAAATTCATACCTATTAGTATCTTTTTCATATATAAAATTTTGAGTTATATAGTCAAACTCTTGTGAATGCTTAGTCCCTTGTGTAATATATACATCATATTTATCAACAAGATAAGGTTCTAAAGCAGTTTCATTATGAGATATGATAGTTTTTGAGGTCCATTGATTATAAATATATGTAAAACCTAATCTATACATAAATAAAGTATCATCTTGTTCAGAGTGGTTATTTTTAACATCTGATACTTGTAATCCAAATGTTAAAATTTTATTATCTTCGATTGAGTATTTATTTTCTGCAAATATAGTACTTATCGTTTGTGTATTTGTTTTAGGTTGAGGGAGTGGAGTATTGTTAAGTGTTACATATTCTTTGTTGTAGTAAATATTTCTGTATTTAATACCGGTAGTTAGTTTATTTTTATTTGTTATAAAGTTATATTTAATTCCTGTGGTAAATACATTTGATTTTATACTAGATGATTGCTCATAAATTGGAGCTGAATTAGCATCTTTAAATAAGAAATCAGTTTCACTATAATCATAACTTATAAGAAAAGAAAAGTTATTAAAGTTGGAGTCATACCCAATATGAATAGAATTTAAATCAAGGTCAGCATCATCTGGAGTAGCATCTGCACTTTGAGCGATAAAAGCATCTTTTTGTTGTTTAGTTATATCTATTAATATTCTATTATTAGTATTTTTAATGGAGCTAAAGAGATGAGTAACTTTTTTATCTCTAGATAATGGTTGAGACTTAGAGTAGTAGGTATCCCGTTTATCATTGTTGTAAGAAAGGTAAGTTAAGTGTGACCAATTATTGCCTAAGTTTTGAGCGGTATATCCACTTATTCTGTTTGCTCCATAGCTTCGAGCATTGAACTCTATTTTAGAACCTTCATCTTTTAAAATTGACTTAGAATACATCTTAATAAGAATATATGTAGCCTCTGTTGAATATTCATATGTTGGATTTTGATTATATATCTCTATATGGTCTATAAAGCCGATGTCTAAGTCACCATAAGTTACAAGACCACTACCATATAGACCTGTTGAGATCTCTTGATTGTCTATATATATCCTTACCGTACTACTTTTAAATGGTACAAGCTCATTACCTTGAGTGAATGGGTCAGGAATATTGTATCTATTTTCAAAGTATTTAAGAAGGTAACTTGATTTTAAAATATCTTTTAAATATTTAGCTTGCATACGGTTTAAATCATCACGGGTATATATAAATGATATTCCAGCATTAGCTATTTTAGTTTTTTGTGATAGGTCTGATTTGTGCTCAATATCACTTAATATGTTATCTATATTTTCATTAGCATAAATATATAATGAAAACACTAAGATAAGTAAAACTAATTTTTGCATATTATAAACTTAATTTTGATTACGAAGTTCTTTTGTATGTATAAAGTAAGTATTTCCAAGGTATATTACATAAAAAACTGCTCCAAAAAATATAGCAAATGGTATTAAAGAGATTAAATAAAGTACTAAGGTTTTAGCTCTTAAAGATGTTTTGTTAAAGTATTTTATTTGTTTAGATTCCTCTTCTGTGCAAATATTTGAAGAGATATCAAAAGTTAGCATTTTGTGAAAAAAGTAATATAGTGGTAGATTAAAAGCTACAATGTTTAAAAGTGGAATAAAGTAAAAAGGGATGAGTATTATAAATAATAATAGCATAATAAATGACCACTTTAAAAGTAAAAATAAAGAGCTTAGAATATTTGAGTGCCCAATCATCTCAACATCATTAAAGTGCCTTTTTTGTAACTCTTTTAAAATACTTGGAGTTAAAAAACCAACTACAATAATTGCTAGAAAGATAGATACATAAAGTGTTAAAAATCCACCAATAGCATATACTAAAAAGGTAGCTATCCATGAAGTGATCGCGTACTGTGCAAAAAATTTAATAATAGCCATACCTTCAAGTTTTGCTTGAAGAGTTTCAGTATGTGGTATACCGTTCTCTATTGTTGTTTGAGTAGTTGAGACATCCATGGAGCCTAATTGGTCTAAACCAATTCCTGCAATGACGAAAAATAAAATATACATAATAACGATACTTATAATAAATGGAAGTAGTGAATATTTAAGCATTTTAAAAGTGAAAAAATCTCTTAAACTAAGAGAAAATAACTGTACTTCACCCATTAAATGTTCTTTTCAATCATATTAAATATTTTATTCATGTATAATCCTAAGATTTTATTTAAAAAGATTATAGCTAATTATTTACAATACTTTTTGCAGCGAGATATGCACTGCTCCAAGCAAAGGCAAAATTGTAACCACCACGAGCACCAACTATATCTAATACTTCACCTGTGAAATAAAGATTTTTTTGTTTTAATGATTCCATGGTTTTTGGATTTATTTCATCTGTGTTTATTCCACCACCTGCAACTTCTGCATGTCTAAATCCGTGAGTATCTTCTACTTCAAAACGCCAGTTTAACATTGTATTTGCTATCTTTTTAGATAGTTTTGTACCAATCTCTCCACACATTGAGTTAGATATCTTCAACTCCTCTAGTAAACCATTCGCTATTTTTATAGGAATTAGTCCACATAGTATATCTAGTATGGTAAAAGAGTTTTTTAGTGACGATATTTTAGATATATGGGCTGATAATTTTTGAGCATTATACTTTGGAAGTAAGTTTATAGATATATCTACTTTTGCAAATTCTAGTAAAGCTACACTAGCAGATTGCGATATATCTAAGATAGCGAAACCAGATACTCCATAGTTGGTGAAAAGAATATCTCCAGATGAAGATATATCTTTTTTGTTGTTAATTAGTAAAGTTACTTCACCGTTTACTTTAGCTCCAGACATTTTTGAAGCTATGTTGGAGTTTAACTCTAGTTGAACTAGGCTAGGGTAGTGTGGAAGTATAGTGTGAGAAAACTCTTGTGCAAATTTACAACCGTCATTATTTCCACCAAGATGTGAAGCAGCAGATGAACCTGTAGATACAACTACACTAGAGTAATCTTGCATAAGTTTTGTTATCGTCTGTACTTTTGAATCTAGCAGTATATTTACACCAAGATTTGTAGCTTCATGTTCTAAAATAGATACTACACTCTTTGCTTCATTTGAGAGGGGATAGGCACGACCATCATCTTTTACATCTAAAACAAGTCCAAGTGAGTTTACAAACTTTTCAAACTCCCTAAAGCTAAACTCATCTAAGGCATCTTTGACAAAGCTAGGATTTTCACCAAAATAATTATGAATACTTAAGTTTTTGTTAGAAATATTACAACGACCATTACCAGAGACCAATATTTTTTTTGCAATCTTGAAGTTTTGCTCATACAAGTCAACTTTGATATTTTTACGGGCACAAAAAATAGCACATAAAAGTCCTGAAGCTCCAGCACCAATGATAGCTATTTTTTTACTTGTATTTGACAAAGTTTACTTCTTGTCGAAGTGATAAATAGAGTTCTTTTTGTTAAGTTTTTGATTTTTCCAACCAAGGTATGATGACTTTAGATGTTTATCATCATTTGAAAGTTCATGTATGATTTTATGAACATGGTCTTCACTGGAGTTACAAAGCTCAGTAGCCATGTTACAATCAAAAACAAACTTGGTATCTGTGGTCTCTTTAGTGTTTAGTAAAAACTCTGGTTGGTTTCTTTTAGCGCAGTAATGAGTTGCACGAAGTTGTGTACAATCTGAGAAATTATTACAGTGGTACATTGTAACCATCTCTTTTCTTGTACCTTCAAAAAGTTCCTCTTGCACAGTTGTCCCACGACCAATAACTTTATATCCAATAGCTGTTTTATCTGTACCAACTAGATGAACAATAGCTTTGTTTTTGTATGCGCCAGTGGTATTTGTTTGTTTATCAGCACTTGAGAGAGACCATGAACCACTTAGTTTTTCTATCATGTTGTTATACACATCCATAGGTTCTTCATCACTTGCAAAAGTTGTAGAGTTAAAAGCTAGTAAGATAGATACTAAAGTTAATATTTTTTTCAATTTTTATTCCTAATTTATAAGTGTAAAATTATAGCTACTTTACTTTGAAAAGTTCCCAAGGTTTAGCGTAGTTTTTTAAGCTTTCTCTCATCTCTATAGAGCCAAATCTTTTACCATTATCAGGTGGACAAACAAAAGAAAATGCTTCATCTTTATAAGAAAACTTTAAAGCATAGGCATGTAAATATCCACGATCTTCTTTTTTTGCATCATCTGCATTTGCATAACGAATATCCCCAGCTATCGGTGCACCTATACTTTTGAGCGCTACACGAATTTGATGAGTTTTTCCAGTATGTGGTTTTACTAAAAATAGTCTTTCACCAATACGAAGAGAAGTGGAGATAAACTGAGTAATGGCAGGATTTTCTTTAGTTTGTAAAAGCTTGTAAGTTCCACGGCGAGAACTACCCATGTCAGCTTTCACCCAACCCTGCTTTTTCTTTGGTTTTCTTAGACTCAAGGCTAGGTAAAATTTTTGTATATCTTTGTTTTGAAACATCTTTGAAAAATCATTTGCAACTTGTGAACTTTTGGCTAAGATAATCAAACCAGAGGTCATCTTATCTAGTCTATGGACACTAAAGAGTTGCTCAACTCCAAGTTGTTGAGAAGCAAGAACAACAAATCCAGCTTCACCATCTTCGCTATGAAAGTTCATATCTTGAGGTTTATTAAACACAACAAAACCAGAGTTTTCGTAAATAATTTGCATGATATTTATAACTTAACTATCTTAGCACCAAAGCCACCGAGGTGTTGAGGTGCATCGTCAAAACCTTTTACTCTTGGATGAGCTATAAGAAAGTTCTTGACCGCATAAGAGAGTTTTCCAGTACCAATACCATGATATATTATAACTTCATCCCAACCATTTATTAGTGCATCTGAGAGAAATTTATCGAGTGTATCAGTCGCTTCATCAGCACGCATACCGTGAAGGTCGCATTTAAGTCCTGATTTTTTCTCAACCTGTACCTGTACATTTGTTCTTGGTTTTGGTTTTATGATTTTTGTATGTCTTAAGTTCTTAGTTTTTACATGGACACGCATACCCTCAACTTCTATGGTTGCATCTTTTTTGCCCTTCATCGATACTATCACACCCTTTTGAGAATGATATTTTACAGTATCTCCGATATTGAACTCAAGATTTAGAATCTCTTTGTTTTCTGCTTCTTTTGGTAGTTTAGTCTTAGCCTTGTTCATAGCACGGTGAATTGCCCCAGTGTCTCCAGCTTTAGCTGCTGTTTTTGCTTCATTTATAGCTACTGCATAAGAGTTTTTAAGAGCCTTTCTTTGTTCCTCTAACTCTTTAAAAAGGTTCTCTCTTTCCTCTTTTAAACTTAACTCTTTTTTCTTTATATCGTCTAGTTTTTCATCAACTTTTTTATGCTTTTGTTTTAGCTCGCGCTCTAACTGGCTTCCACGCTCTATAAGTAGGCTTAGTTTTTCGCTATTGTCCCCATATACAGCCTTTGCTTCGTTTACAATAGTGTTAGATATCCCATACCTAGAAGCTGTTTCAAAAGCATAAGATTTTCCGATAATCCCTTGCATAAACTCATAAGTTGGTTTACGGTTAGCCTCATCATAAATCGCAGCCATAAGCTCAACATCATCACGGTCAGCCATAAGTGCAGCTAGTCTTTTATGGTGAGTTGTTACTACTACTTTTTGACCTCTTTTTATCAAATCATCAAGGATTACTTTAAAAAGTGCTGCTGCTTCATCAGAGTCAGTCCCTAGTTCTATCTCATCTATCCCAACAAGTGCTGATTTGTACTCAAATATGCGAGAAAATTCTTGCATACGACCGGCAAAAGTAGATATATCATTTTTCACATTTTGTGGGTCATCTATGATTGAGAGTATATTTTTAAAACTTCCTATGTGAGATTTGTTTTCATCCAACTCCATAGGGATTATATACTTTGCCATAAATGCAGAAGATAAAATTGCTTTTAAAAGCATAGTTTTACCACCAGCATTTACCCCAGTTACCATCAAAATATTTTTAGAAAAATCAACATCAACAGCTTTTGCTTTATGAATTGCAGGGTGTTTGAAGCCATGAAGTATTAGTTTTGAATCTTTTTTAGACTTTACAAGTTTTAAGTTTGAAGAGCGAGCAAAAAGTACCCTTGCTTGGTAGTTGTCAAATTTTGTAAATTCTTTATCACAAAAGGCTATGAAGGATTGTAAATCAGCTAGTTTTGCTGAAAATTCTTTAGCATATTGATAAAAAATTGCTTCACGCTCTTGGCGAATAAAGCGGATTTGCTCTTTTGACTTTAGTACAGAGTCGGGTGCTACAAAAAACCCACCACTAGTACTTCGCCCAATAACTGCACCTTTTAAAACATGGTTAAACCCACCACGTACAAGTAAACACTCCTCATCATTTAATAAGTGAACTTGAGTGTCTATAAGGTATGAGGATAGTTTAGAAGATGAAGTTAGTCTTTTTATAGATGCGTTTATGTTGCTTTTATGCTCACGAATCCTCTCCCCTAAACCAAAAAGCATCTCATCTAAATTTTCTTCAAATTTTCCATCATTGGTAAAATACTTCTCAACCTCTGTAAACTTCTCTTCAACTATAAACTTAGACATCCACTCGCCAATAATCCCGTCAAGTTCACGAGCCTTAAAGTAACGAAAGTAACGGATAACTTTTACTATTTCAAAGATTTGCCCAAAGTTTAAAACACCTCGTTTTTTTAGATGTGATTTTATCTCAAAAAAATCAGCAACTTTTGGTGGAGCTTTGAACTCTATCTTGTCAAGTGCTTTTATGTAGCGAAAATGAAGCTCTTGATCACCCTCTATATATAGAGTGCTCTCACGAGAAAAGAACTGTTTAAAGGCGTTTATATGGTCGTTTAAATCTAGTTGATTTATAAGAAGGTCTAGTTTATTTGTTTTTTTATTTGGCATTTTTTTCTTCTAAGGCTTTTTTTTCTCTAAGTTTATCTTTTTTGCTTTTACCTTTTCCCTTTACAGGGGCAGGGCCTTTTGTTTTTTTAATCTCTGCGCCGATTAACTCGAAGCCTTTTATTTGTTCTCTAGGGAGTTTTATATTTGTTCGTTTTTCTATAAGTTTGAAGTGCGCCATATCTTCATAATCTATAAAAGAGATAGCTACTCCATCTTTTCCAGCTCGACCAGTACGACCTATGCGGTGAATATAGTCATCGGTGGAGCGTGGTAAGTCAAAGTTTATAACGCAGTCTATACCGCTAATATCTAAACCACGAGAGGCAATGTCAGTTGAGAAAAGAATGTTTAATTTTTTACTTTTAAACTCATCAAGTGTAAAAGTTCTATCCTCTTGGTGAAGGTCTCCATGAAATGAATCAGCCTTGTACCCATGCTTTCTAAATTTATTTGCGATGTTGTCAGTTGCTCGTTTACTAGACATAAATACTAATACTTGATTGTAGTTATTTGTATCTAGTAAGTATCTTAAAAGTGGTCCACGATTGTCTTTGTTTACCTCTATAACTCTTTGAGTAATTGTATTTACAATTGGCTCTTCATTCTCAATACTTACTTCTATGGCATCTGTTGTGATGCGAGAGGCAATTTGTAACATTTTTTGAGGGTAGGTTGCTGAGAACATTAGGTTTTGTCGTTTTTTAGGAATAGCAGCAAGGATTAGTTCTAACTCCTCGGCAAAACCAAGGTCTAGCATCTTATCTGCTTCATCTAAAACAAAATACTCTACAAAAGAGAGGTTCATCTGTTTTTTAGAAAGTACATCTAAAAAGCGGCCAGAGGTAGCAACCAATACATCGCAACCTTTTTGAATCTCAAATATTTGATCGCCAATACTCTCTCCACCGATAATAGACACAACTTTTAAAGGTTTATTTAAAAAAGTTCCAAAAGTTTTAAAATACTGAGATACTTGAAGCGTTAGTTCTCTTGTTGGTGTTAAAACTAAAACTTTAATCTTAGCCTTACCCTCATAAGTGTTTTGAGCGAGTTTTTCTAAAATAGGCAACACAAAACTAGCACTTTTCCCAGTACCAGTTTGAGCTTTTGCCATGATATCTTTGCCATCTAAGACAAGAGGAATTACACTCTTTTGTATAG
>CAZZAZ010000004.1:0-28510 GCA_964652355.1 uncultured Sulfurimonas sp.
ATTTTAAGTATTTGCTCATCTATAAAAAGCTGATCACCAATACCGTGACGCATAAGCTCAAGATAAAAATCATCTCCAAATATCTCTTGATATTCTCGTGCTACCTCCAATGCTCCATCATATCCAAGCGCACCATTTCTAACATTTCTTTCATTTTGTAAATTTAAGTGCCAGTTTACTTCTCCTTGTAAACACGCAGAGCTACAGATAAGCCCTTCACTATGTTCACGAAGTTCTTGCTTGTTTATACGAGGAAAATAGTACATCCCTTCTATAAATGCTTTTGAAGAAAGATACATAAGGTTCTCATAACCCTTTTTGTTCTTAGCAAACAAACATATATGAAACCTTTGCTTTGTAGATTTGTCGCCGATAGTTTCACCGTTGTGTATATAACCCTCTATCCCGATAATAGGTTTTATATCTGCAGCTCTCATCTGATGATAAAAATCTATAGCACCAAACATGTTTCCATGGTCAGTCATAGCGACACTTTTCATACCAAGCTCTTTTACCTGCGTAACAAGGTTTGTAAGTTTGTTTGCACCATCAAGTAGTGAGTATTCCGTATGAAGATGTAAGTGAGTAAAAGGTTGAACGCTCAAAATAATGTCCTGATATTTTATATATTATTAATCAGATTATAGTTAGTTTTGCTTAAACTTTTACTTATTAAGTCCTAAAAGATAACATGTAACAAAAGACCAATAATTTACACTTCATAGTGTAATGGGATTCGGATATTTAAAGAAGCTCCAAAATAATTTTTACCATCTACTGAGAACTCTTCATTTGTACTTTGAAGAGTTCCATTATAGTGTTGTTCAATAATTTTTTTACTCATAAACAAACCAATTCCAGTTCCTTGAGATTTATGTTTAGTAGTAAAGTATGGTTCAAATATTTTTCCTTTTATATCTTTTGAAATTCCACCAGCACTATCTTTTATAGAAATCGAAAGCTCATTTTCATCTTTTCTAATTCTTATCAAAACCACTCTTTGCTCTATCTCTTTTTCTATAAATACATCTTTAGCATTGTTTAGTATGTTTAAAAACACTTGTGAAAGTTCAGAACTGCTACCCTTTAATGTTAAAGCATCATCTAATATATTAATATTTACTTTTATCTTATTATCAATATACGCTGCTTCTGTCAAACTAATAGATCGTTCAACAACATCCTTAATATTAAACACCTCTAACTCTTTAGACTCAGAAAAAAAATCTTTAAAATCATCAATGGTATTTGAAAGATGCATAGTATAGTCTTTTATTTTATCAAATGTTTTTTCTAACTCTTCATCACTTAGCATATTATTTTTATAACGAAGTTTTGCACCACTAGCTATTGTAGATATAGCACTCAATGGTTGACGCCATTGATGAGCGATATTTCCTATCATTTCACCCATTGCAGCAAATCTTGATTGTTCTATTATAATTGCATCTTTATTTTTCTCTTTTGTTATATCTTGAATATTTGCAACAACTATTCTATGACCCTCTTCTGGCTTTACTCCAAATGATATACGTATAGGAAAGATTGTTTTATCTTTATGCTGACCCTCTAACTCAAATACAATATTTTTATTTTTAAGTTTACCATTTTTCATAAAATTTGCTAAACCAGTATTATGCATATCTAAATATTTTATGGGGATAATTCTATCATCAATAAGTTTTGTATTTAGCATCTCCTGTGCAGTATAACCAAATATATTTTCCGCACTTTTGTTAAATGTTAAAATCTCAAACTTTTCATTTACAGCAACAATTGCATTTGTATTTATCTGAGTAATCATATCAGAATAATCTTTTTCACTTAATAACTCTTGCGTTTTCTTTTTTACACTTTTATCTATTGGTCTAAAGATAAATAGCGCTTCAAAGACTAAAACTAATAATGTTAATACTAAAATATACAACTCATTATTACGCATATTCTTTATTTTATTTTCTGCTTCACCCTGATATATAGATACTACAACATCAAGATTTCTAAGTAAAGATTGAGAATTTTCCAGCAAGTACGTAAGACTTCTACCATCTCTATTTTTAGTAAAGTTATGCCCATAATAGATATATTTTTTTACCCTTTCATTCAACATTATTGGTTCTTGAAAATATACACTTTTTACTTTTTCACTCATTGCTAATTTCATCAATTTATTATGAGAATTTTCCATCAAGTTTATTGTTTCTTCTAACTCTTTTGTTTTATAGTTTATTGCAAAAAGTGCTATTTTTTGTGATAACATCCTTTGTCTACCACTAAGATTAATCACTTCACCATCATTTGCCTGTGAGCTAATAATTTGAGTTAAGTTTATAAAGGCAAGTATTGAGAAAGAAGCTATTAAAGATAAAGCTAATATATATTTTTTTGTAAATGAAAGAGAAGCCAAATAAGCGAACATTATAATGTTGCTTTTGGTTCAGAGAAATAGTACCCTTGAAATAAATCAACCCCTATATCTTTTAGAACATCATAAACTTCTTTACAGTGAACAAATTCAGCAACTGTTCGCATACCCATAGAGTGCGCTATTTCATTTATCATATTAGTAACCATATATGAATCTTTATTTGTATGAATATCTTTAACAAGGGAACCATCAATTTTTATATAATTTGGCTCCAACTTTAAAAGATACGAAAAATTTGAATACCCACTTCCAAAATCATCTATTGCAATTGTACACCCTAAATATTTTACTATTTGAATAAAATCTATAATCTTTTTATAATCTTTTACACTTTCTGACTCTAGCACTTCAAAAGTAATTAAGTGGGCTATATTTTTTTCAACTAGTCCATTTTTAATAAACTCAATTATATTTTCACTTTCCATATCTTCTATTGATAAATTAATATTGATATCTTTTTGACTCTCTTGTGCTTTTTCAAATGCTGCGTTAATCATTATTTTAGTAAGACGAGGATAAAACTTCACTTTTTTTGCTATATCTAAAAATAGGTATGGACTATATATTTTTTCACCATCACGAAGCCTCATAAGTGCTTCATATTTAATAATTTTAGCATCCTGATCAACAATAGGTTGAAAGTAAGCAATAACATCATTCATATTGATAGCACGTTCAATCTCTCTTGTCCACTTAATGTCATTTTCATACTCTACATCTAAAGAACAGGTATCATCATATATTTGATATGCTATTCTCTCTTCTTTAGCTTTTTTCAGTGCCATACCAGCTTTTTGTAATGTTTCTTTATTATCTTTTGAAATACCTATACTAACATCTATTCTAAGGGTTATATCATTTTGTATGATATATATAGAGTGATTATTTACCTCATTTACTATAAGATTAGCAATATCTTTACATCTATGCTCATTAAACTCTCCGTCTCGTATAAGAGCAAATTCATCAGAACCAATTCTATAAATATTAAAACTGTATTCTCTAGCTAAGTTTTTAAGTAAACTCCCAATATCTACTAATACTTCATTTCCAACATCTTCACCATATAAATCATTTATACTTTTAAACGAATCTATATTTACAATAATCATTATTGGATGTTTTAGTTTTTGTAAATCTCTGCGAAGTGCTTTTCTATTTCCAAGTGATGTTAACTCATCAGAGTGAAGCTGTTCAGCTAATTTAATATTTTGCTGCTGAAGCTCTTTTGTTTTTACCACAATCTTTGCTTCTAGCTCTTGATTTATATGTCTTAGAGTATTTTTAAGTTCATTATTTTCAATAACAACAGAAGCTTTAACTATTGCATTTAAAAGAAGTTCTATATCTACAGGTTTTAAAATATAGCTTATGATGGTTTGTTCTATAGTTTGTTTCATATATTCTGTATCATTAAATGCCGTAGTGTAGATTATTGGTACATCTTTATCCAGTTTTCTTATAGCATTTACCATATCTATACCATTTAGATTTGGCATTAAAATATCACTAATTATTAAATCTATTTGAGTTTTATTTTCTTTAAAAAGCTGTAGCCCTTCTAGACCATCATTTGCTCTTATAACATTTTTTACAAAGGGAGATACATTTTGATATATTTCTTCTTGAAGAGTTGCTTCATCTTCAACATATAGAATAGTTAGAGTTTTTAAAAGTTCCAAGTTCATAACAAGCATGATACTTATTATAAACTTATAGTTAAATTAATCTATGATTATTTAACTTTTCCCAAAAACTCACAATCAACAGTATTTACTTTAACTAGATCATCGGTAACAACATGAAAAGGAACTTGAATTACCGCACCAGTTTCTAGTGTAGCTGGTTTTTTACTTCCTGATGAAGTATCACCTTTGAAGTTTGGAGGTGTATCTGTGATAACTAACTCCATAACTTCTGGAGGAACAACTGAGATAGCTTTTTCTTTAAAAAAGATCATATCTACATTTGTTCCATCTTTTAACCATTTTGCAGCATCTTCACACTGATCGTAAGTAAGACCAAGTTGATCATATGTTTCATTATCCATAAACTGGTACATTTCACCATCATCATAAAGATACTGCATAGTTTTGAAGTCAATCACAGGAACCTCAAACTTATCACCAGCATGGACAGTTTTTTCAACTACTTTACCATTTAAATAACTTTTCGCTTTCATACGAACAAATGCAGCACCCTTACCTGGTTTTACATGTTGAAATTCTACAATTTTACAAGGTACTTCACCTACAATTAAACGCACATTTTTTTTGATATCACTCATTCCGACAGTTGCCATAGTACACCTTGGTTAAATATTTTGCGTGAGTTTACACTAAAAGGGCTTAGAATGATATAATGTCAAAATAATTTAAAATATTTAGGATTTTAACAACTATGGAATTTACTTTAGAACATACTTCAGGCAAAGCTCGTGCCTGTACTATAAAAACAGCTCACTCTACTATACTAACACCAGTGTTTATGCCAGTTGGTACACTTGGAACTATTAAAGCACTTGATATGGACGATGTTCTTAATTTACTTGGGGCTGAGATAATTCTAGCAAATACTTACCATACTTACTTACGCCCTGGTGATAAGACTATCGCAAAGATGGGAAAACTTCATGGCTTTACAACCTACCCTAAAAGTTTTTTAACAGATAGTGGTGGATTTCAAGCATTTTCACTTTCAGATATTTCTAAACCTAAATCTGATGGAATTGAGTTTAGAAGCCATATAGATGGAAGCAAACATTTCTTCACACCTAAAAAGGTTATAGATATTCAACATAATCTTGGAAGCGATATTATGATGATATTAGATGACTTAGTTGCTCTTCCAGCAACTCAAGAGCGTATTAAAACTTCAATAGAAAGAACTACTGCTTGGGCTGAAGAATCTATTGAATACTTCCGTTCTAAACAAAAAGAAGGTGTTGGCGTAGAGCAAAATATATTTGCAATTATCCAAGGTGGAACAGACAAAGCATTTCGTACAAAATCAGCTACTGAATTATGTGCATTAGACTATGACGGCTTTGCTATCGGTGGTCTTAGTGTTGGTGAGTTAAACAACGAGATGTACGACACAGTTGAGCATACAGTTCAATACATGCCAGAGGATAAACCTCGCTACTTAATGGGTGTTGGAACTCCTGAAGACCTTATAGAGAACATTGAGCGTGGTATAGATATGTTTGACTGTGTAATGCCAACTAGAAATGCAAGAAATGGTACGCTTTTTACATCATTTGGTCGTATCAACATCAAAGGTGCTAAGTTTAAAGAGGATGAAAAACCAGTAGATAGCGAGTGTAAATGTTTAACTTGTACTAGATACTCTCGTGCATATCTAAACCATCTGTTTCGTGCACGTGAGATAACTTACTTTCGCTTAGCTACCATTCATAACTTACACTACTACTTAAACCTTATGCGTGAAGTGCGTAAAGCAATTTTAGAAGATAGATTCGTAGAGTATAAAAAAGAGTTTTACAAAAAGAGATCTTAGAAAGTTCTAAGTACCTTTCCATTTAACTCTTGAGCATTATAAAGTGATTGTTTATTATCTATCACTTTTGTAGAGTTTGTATCAAACAAAACTGCATTTAGTTTTTTTCCAACTACTATTTCACCAGCATTTTGACCTATATTTTTTGCTGTATTGGCAACAGTAAGTCTAACTAACTCACTCATAGAGATTAGTCCACTTTTTACAAGTTTTGTATAGTAAAGAGATAAAGTATCTCCAAGAGATTCACACCCATAAGCTGAATCATAAAAAGCTACCTCTTTGTTTACCGGAGATGATGGTTGGTGAAGAGTAGTTAAAACATCTATTTGCTTATCTTTTAAAGCTTTTTGAAGTAAAACGACATCACTCTCACAAGCTAGTGGTGGATTTAATTTTGCAGTAGTATTGAAGTTTTCACAAGATTTATCTGAGTGAACTAGATGATGGATCGACACCTCACAAGAGACTTGAACACCATCTTTTTTTGCTAGGTTTATTAGGTAGATTGAGCGAGGTGATGCGATTGACTTAAAAAGTATTTTTATCTTAAAGTGTCTTGCGATTTCTATCATACGAGATACATGTAGAACTTCACTCAAGTCTGGTATGCCAGCGAGACCAAGCTTTGAGCTTACATCTCCATCTAACATTACACCAGAACTTATAAGTGAGTTATCTTCTGCTTTACAAAAAAGAGTAACTTTGTACATCTGACAATACTCAGCTATTTTAATAACTACATCATTTTTAGCAATTGTACTCATGTATGGGGCAACTGCACCACGCTTTAAAAGGATAGCAATATTACTTAGTGTATTATTACCTTTAAGAGTGTTTATCATCAAATCAATTTTTGCACCATCTGAATTTTGCACACCATTTTGCGCAAATTCAAAAACCACTTCATCATCTATTGCAGGGCTACTATCTGCATTTAAAATTATACGCCCCACTCCACCTTCTAAAGCTTCATCAGATATTGATTTTATATTTTTAGCATTTAGTGTATCATCTTGAAGTCTTACATTTAAGTCAATTAATGCTGGTAAAAGATATGAGCCTTTAGCATCTAAAATATTTGAGTCTACAAGGTTTTTGCCTATCTCAGTTACAAGACCATCTTCTACTCGTATATCAAGTTCTCTTTCACCGTGTATATCACAAATAACTGCATTTGATATTACCATCTTAACTCCAAATTTGCTATAATGTTTGTATTATATTATATCAAGGCTTAGATTGCGTTTTTTTCTTCTATTTTTATTATTTTTAACAAGTATATATGCTCAAACTTCTTATGAGAAAGGGGAGGAACTTTATATCAAAGGTGGATGTTATAGCTGTCATGGAAATAATCTTGAAGGCTTAAACCAATTCCCACATCTTGCAAATAGAGCAAAAGGCTACATGACCTACAAACTAAAATACTTTCGCGCTAAGAAAGCAGATACACAAGCCCAAGAGATGATGATAACTTTTACAGTTGGTTTAAGTGATAGTGATATTGATAGCTTAACAACATATATGAATGAATATGTTGAAGATGTTAATGGTGAAAAATATGATGATAGCTTTTCTCCAGAAGGTGATGGTGGTTCATGAAAATTCTTGTAAGTGCACTAGAACATTCCGCAAATATCCACCTAAAGTCACTTAAAAAACACTTAAGTGAAAATACTGAGTTTATTGGTATTTTTGATTCTGACTTAGGAAAACCAATAGTTGATTTACGCTCACTTGCAATTATGGGCTTTGTAGATGCTATAAAGAAACTTCGCTATTTTTTTAAACTAGCAGATGAGATGTTAGAACTATGTGAAGATGTAGATAAAGTTTTACTTATAGATAGTTCTGGTTTTAATCTTCCACTCGCTAAAAAGATTAAAAAAAAGTACCCAGAGAAAGAGATAATATATTACATCTTACCACAAGCTTGGGCTTGGAAGAAAAAACGAATACCAGTGTTAGAAAAAACAGTTGATAAGCTTTTATCTATACTTCCATTTGAAAAAAGCCACTATTCAGATACTGCTCCAATCACTTATGTTGGTCATCCACTATTAGATACTATTACAGAGTACAAACAAGAACTTAGTTCAGAGATAAAGAGTATTGCTTTTATGCCTGGAAGCCGTAAAGGCGAGATAAAAAAACTTATGCCTGTGTTTATTGAGTTACAAAAAAGATTAGATATTAACTCTAAGCTTATAATACCAAAGCACTTTGCACAAGATGAGATACAAGAGATTTATGGTAACATATCTGAGTTTGAAGTTGTAAATGATGCACATAAAACTCTTTTAGAGGCAGACTTTGCATTTATTTGTAGTGGGACAGCTACTTTAGAAGCTGCTCTTATTGGGATACCATTTGTGCTTACATACATTGCTAAACCATTAGATTATTTTATAGCAAGTAGGTTAGTAAAACTTAACTATTTAGGATTGAGTAACATAATGCTTGAAAGATTTAATGGTACTAAATTACATCCAGAGTTTATACAAGATGATGTAACTCTAGAGAACTTAGTAAGCTCATTTCAAAACTATGATATACAAACGTTTTCAAAAAATGCCAAATCTCTACGAAGCTACCTAAAACATGGTAGTTCTAAACTAGTTGCACAAATTTTAGAAGGTAAATAACTATGATGAACTTCAGTATTAGGTCATTTACAAAAATCTCCGCAATGCTGATAGTATCTACATTTGCCATATTTTTATATTTATTTAACAATCTTTATAATTTATCACGAGAATTAAAACTTATTGAAAAAAATAAATATGAAATGGTAATGAAAGTTGCAGAATTATCGCAAAGTTCAGATAATCTTACTAGATTTGCCAGATTGTATACCGTAACAAAAGATATAGAGTATAGAGATAATTATTATAAGATACTATCTATAAGAAGAGGAGAATCTCCAAAACCAAAAAGCTATAACAAACTTTATTGGGATTTATTAGAGCCTCTACGAAGTCAAAGACATCCTGATGGAGAAAAAAGTTCTTTGCAAGAAGATATGAAAAAGTTACCCTACACAAAAAAACAACTAGCACTTATACAAAAATCATATAACAAATCAGATGAGCTTATAAACCTAGAGCTAAAAGCCTTTAAAGCCATGGACAGTAACCAGCAGAAAAAAGCCATAAAATTACTTCATTCTAAAACATATGATAAGGCAAAACAAGATGTTATGCTACCGATTGATGAGTTTATGTTTTTAATTACAAAAAATATAAAGACAAAAATAACTAAATATAAAGAAGAAATAGAATTACTATTTAATCAAATATTTATAGTTGTAATGTTTGGTTTAATTGTTTTGTCCATATCACTATTTTTAATTAGAAAAAAAGTAACAATACCTATTCACACATTAACACGATCTATACTCTCTTTTAAAACAGGAGGCAAAGATATACCTCAAACTGTAATTTATGATGATGAAATAGGTTTAATGACTAAACAATTTTACCTTATGAAACAAAAACTAGATAATGAATATAAAGCGATAAAAGAGCTATCATTAACAGACCCATTAACTAAAATTAAAAATAGAAGGTCTTTTTTTGACATATCTGAAGAATATTTAAAGCTTGCAATAAAAAGAAAGAAACCATTATCATTAATGATTTTAGATATAGATTTTTTCAAAAAAGTGAATGATACATATGGTCATACTATCGGAGATGATATCCTTAAGTTACTTGCCAAAACCGTACCTTTAGCTTTAAGAGAAACTGATGTCTTTGCTAGATATGGTGGCGAAGAATTCGTAATACTTCTTCCCGACAGTTCTTTACAAAACAGCATCCAAGTTGCACAAAAAGTTCGTTCAATTATAGAACAAAAAACATACAAAGGGACCAAACATAACTTAAATATAACGGTAAGTATTGGTCTAGCTGAGTTAACAAATGAGCAAACTGTACAAGAGTTAATAACAAAAGCAGATGAGCTGCTTTATAAAGCAAAAGAAAATGGTAGAAATAGAGTTGAATACTAAAGAGTATCTAAATGTTTTAAAAACTCACTTGGCTCAATAAATCCTACGATAGTTTTAGACTTTTTAACATTCAGTTCTTCATCAAAAAAGATTAAAACTGGTGGTCCAAATACACCATATTTTTTACTAAGTGCTTTTTGAGTATCTGAATTTTGTGTAACGTCTGCATTTATTAAAATAAAATCACTAAGAGCATCTTTCACTGTTTCATCAGCAAATGTAATCTCTTCTAGTTCCTTACAAGCTGTACACCATTCAGCAGAAAAATCTAACATGATTTTTTTACCCTTATTTTGTTCTAAAACTACATCTAACTCTTGTATAGATGTAACTTTTGTAAACTTTAAGTGCGAAGGCTCAGATGAAGCAGAACTAACTACAGTAGATGATGATTTTAAAAATTCTAATGGTTTCAACATGCTATTAGACCCACCAAGTACACCAATAAATAAGGCAGTTGAGTAGATAAAAGTTATCATAGCTATACTTCGTCTAAATATATGCGCTTGACTTTCAAATGCACCTAAATAAATCGCAAAACTAATACCAAGAGTTGAATAAAGCAACACAATAATACTAGCATCTACAATACGCTCTAGCATCCAAACAGCAACACCAAGCATCATAACACCAAAGATTGCAGATACCATAGTCATCCAAGTACCTGGTTTTGGCATAAACCTACCAGCAGATACTCCAACAGCGATAAGAGGAAGTCCCATACCAATACTCATAGAAAACAGTGCCATACCACCAAGCACTGCATCACCCGTTTGCCCAATGTAAACAAGTGCTCCTGCTAATGGTGCAGCTACACATGGTCCAACAATAAGTGCTGATAAGAAGCCCATAACTGCTACACCAACAAAACCACTACGAGAAGAGTTTGAACTAACTTTTGCGACCAAAGCATCTGGTAATTTTAATTCATAAAATCCAAACATACTCATAGCAAGGGCTACAAAAACACCAGAAAAAGAATAAATAACCCATGGTGTTTGAAGGGCAGCTTGAAGATTTGAGCCAAATAATCCTGCCAAAACTCCAGCAATTGTATAAGCAACAGCCATTGCTAAAACATAAACTACTGAAAGTATGAATGCTTTTTTAGTTGTAAGACCTTCACCTTGAGAGATAATAACACCCGATATAATTGGTATCATTGGAAACACACACGGAGTTAAAGATAGTAACAATCCAAATCCTAAAAATGTTAAAAGAACTACTATCAAACTACCAGATTTTATAGTATCTGCAATAGCATCTGTCTCTGAAAGTTCTTCTTGAACACTAACTTCTTGAGAGTTATTTAGCCTTGATGTATCTATTTTAAATTTAAAGCCTTTAGTATATGGTTCATAACACAAACCTTGTTCCGAACAACCTTGATATGAAACTTCTAACTCTATCTCTTTTATACCACTTGCATCTGATGCTTTTTTTAAATCTACTAAAAATATTGGTGTCTTTAAATATACTAAATCACCATGGTGGTCAATACTTTTTGGTTTTTTTATATTTTCAATACTTATTTCATTTTTATTTTTTAGCTTTATATTTGTAGCATCTTCATATAAGTAAATATCTTTAGCTATCTCTATTGTTACTTCAATTTGCATTTTATCATTTAGTTTAGCTTGTGGTTTAAATGCTTCATCTGGCATCAAAAATGTTGGTTGTACTGCAAATAAAGATAATGTAAATAAAAAAAGTAAAATTATATGTTTCATGTTCTAGAATTCCTTTGATATCAGAAAGTATACTTATATAATGTGTATATTTTGTGTAGATTATAATATTTGTGATTATATCAAAATAAAAATTAAGAAAAATTCAAATTTAATTAGTATTTTTTAGTTAAATTGTAAATAACACCATTCTCAAGGTAAGGTTATGTCAGAACTTGATATCAAAGCTATATTTATAAGTATCGGTTACTCATCTTGTCATTGGTGCCATGTTATGGAAGAGAGACCAGATATTGACAAGCACTACCAAGAAGTTCACCACCAGATAAAAATAGCTGGAAATAAAGGCTTTTAATTTTAATAATTTCCTGTTCTTTAGGAAATTAAGTGAAGTTTAGTGTCCGGTTTAGGTGTCGAATACTCTACTTTTTAGGTGTTTAATAATAAATGCTGGAGCTTCATTTCCAAGTGTAATATATTCACCTATTGGTTCAACCATCTCTATGTCAATTTGATACTTTTGCATATTTATATTTTCAAGTGCCTGTAAAAATATTTTCAAATCTTCTTGGGTAATTCTCTCATTGTTTAATAAGCTATTTATTACAGTATCATCTTTAGAGATTGCTACGGCTATATCAAAAATATCTCTAGCTTTATTATCTTTTTTTCTAAAGACAATCTTCTTTGCTAAAATATCTTCAATAGATTCAACTCTAATATCAAAGCTAAATATATTTTTGGTAGTGTCTATTAGTAGGCTAGAAGAACTTGAATCAACTAAAATATCTACTTTTATACTATTAGCAGAAACAACACCTATATGATTATGAGTATCTATGTAATGTCTATCATCAAAATTATCGGTATCTTCTATCCAATGCTTTGGACTAAAATAGGAAAGATACTGTTGGTCTGTTAAAAAGAGATCAATATCAAAACTAAGTCTATGTTGAAAGTAGTAAATAGAAAGAGCTGTTCCGCCACCAAATTTAATGATATTTTTGTCTATGTTTGAGGGAAAAGCATCTTTAAAAAATAGTTCAAGAGCTTCTATCTGTTCTGTATAATTCTCATGTATAAAATTGAGATTCACTTGATTAATAAAAATCTGTTGATAAGACATGTTTTAGTTTTGAAAGTGGGATATGATAATCTTGAGAAAACCATGATATCTCTTCTTGCGTTGCTTCTGTCTTAATGGTATCAAGTGCATACTTTTCAACATTAGAGAAGTTACTATTTTTACTAAACAGTTTGCATAAAGATTCTATGGTTAAATGGTTCTTTTTATTACCTATGGAGTTGTTTACAGTTAACAGTAACATAGGCTGAAACTTATTTTGCATGACATACTCCTTTAGGTTTATTTTGTAATTATAGCATTTCTATTATTTTATCCAAATAAAGCAAATCTTGGACTTAATGAAAAAAATGAGTGCTTAAAACATTAAGTTTAACTCGGCATTATGGGGCTTATAAAGGATTTATTTACAAATAACGACTTAATGAAAATATGGAAGCCTATAGACATCCACAACTCAGATTTTACTATCTTTACTATCAAGACAAAAAATCTTAAATCAAAAACAATAATTTAAGCACTTCATTAGTGATTTTCCCCTATTCTACTAATAATTAATATAAAAATAAAATATAAAGTATAAATCATGTCAAACCAACTAGCAAAAGAAGATTCTCCATACCTACAACAACATAAAGAAAATCCTGTAAATTGGTATCCTTGGGGAGATGAAGCATTTGAACTTGCAAAAAAAGAAAACAAAGCTATATTTATAAGTATCGGTTACTCATCTTGTCATTGGTGCCATGTTATGGAAGAGAGTGTATTTGAGAACCAAGAGTGTGCAGATATTTTAAATGAACATTTTATCTCGATAAAGGTAGATAGAGAAGAGAGACCAGATATTGACAAGCACTACCAAGAGGTTCACCTTTTACTAAATCGTCGTTCAGGTGGTTGGCCAACATCTATTTTTTGTACACCTGAGAACAAACCATTTTTTGCAGGAACATATATACCACCAGAGTCTAAACAAGGTTCAGTTGAGGGGATGGGGTTTAAAGAACTTACAAAACTAATCGGAAATAAAATTTCATCAAATGATGAGCAGATATACAAAAATGCTGAAGAGATAGAAGATTTTATAAAACACGTAGAACATCCAAAAGAAGCTACTGTTCTAAAAGAAGATTTTACAAAAAACTTTATGCTTCAGGTAAAAAACAACTATGAAACAACCTATGGTGGTTTTTCTGTTTCACCAAAGTTTCCACATACTTCAACACTAGGGACTCTTTTAACTATAGACAAGCTTTATGGAGATAAGGCAGCTAAAGCTATGGTTATTAACACTTTAACAAATATGAAAAAAGGTGGAATATATGACCTTGTAGATGGTGGATTTTGTCGTTACTCCGTTGATGACAAATGGCTAGTTCCACACTTTGAGAAGATGCTTTATGACAATGCCCTACTTTGTGAAGTTTATACAAACGCCTATCTTACATACAAAGATGAAAACTTTTTAAATACAGCAAAAGAGATCGCTGATTTTTGGTATAACTTTATGAGTGAGGATGGACTGTTTTTCTCAGCTAGTGATGCTGATAGCGAAGGGAAAGAAGGCACTTACTTTATTTATGAGTATGATGAAGTTTATAATCTTTTAAAAGATAGAAACCATACAGATATTGAAAAGAAACTCAAAGAAATGAGTATTACAAAATCTGGTAACTTTGAGGGTAAAAATATTATAAGATTTGAGAACGGTGAAATACCTGACTTTTTTGTAGAGGTAAAACCTTTACTTGCAAGTATTAGAGGGAAAAGAGAGTATCCATTTATTGATAAGAAAGTGCAAACCTCTTGGTCTGCTATGATGATAAACTCCTTGTTTACACTTGGTAGTATAGACTCAAAATATACTACAAAAGCTATTGACTCACTTAACGCACTATTAAACACTATGTATATTGATTCAAAACTTTACCATACAACATTGATACATAAAACTCCAAAGGTTGAAGCTTTTTTAGAAGACTATGCGTATCTTGCACAAGCTCTTATTTCTGCATACAACGCAACATTAGAGGAAGTTTATCTTATCCGTGCGCAACACTTAACTAACTTAGCACTAGAAAAGTTCTATAAAAATGGAACTTGGAAATTTAGTATAGGCGAATTTGAAACAAAAGCAGAGATCTCGGATAACACATACACAAGTTCTGTAAGTATAATGTTGGATGTTCTTATATCTTTAACAAGTTTGTTAGATGATGAAAAATACTCTCACTTTGCTTTTAAAACATTAGAGTATAACTCTTATGAACTTGGCAGAAAACCTGTTGTTTATCCATATATGTTACGTCAATGCCTAAGATACTTAAAGAGTGATAGAATAATTAAGGCAAATAAGGAAAACTTATTAAAAAGTTCTTTAGATATTGCTAAATTAGAGTATCCTTTTGTATTGAAGAAATTAGACACTGGTAATGACTATTTAGTATGTGGAGACAAAAGCTGTTTTGCAAATACTGATGATGTAAGTAAACTAAATGATATAATTCAAAAAACTTTTTAAAGGGTATTAAATTGAAAATAGCAATATGGATTGTAGTTGGTACATTATTACTTGGAGGCTTAGTATATAAAGCTGTACAGCCAAATAACTATAAGCATCCGTTACATAGATAAACGACTGAACTCTAAGGCCAAGATTTGATAAAAAAACGTTTTAAGTATATATTTATGGTTCAACAAGGATATAGATATATACAGATTTTCAAAAAAACTTTTTTTAATCCATTTATAAATCAAGACCTTGCCTATAAACAACTATCTCAGGATAGACAAGCCTACTCCAACACTATTTTGGAACATTTAAATATAGAAATTAAAGTTATTGGTAAGATACCAAAAAAAGATAAAATTCTTTATGCAATCAATCATCGCTCACTACTTGACATAATTGTAATGGAACATGTATTTTCTTTGCATGATAAAACTGGTACATGGATAGCCAAACAAGAACTTTTTGATGCTTTTTACGGAAAGTTCTTTAAGTACAGTGGCTGTATTAGTGTTGATTTAGAAAATAAACGAGGCTTATTGAAGTTTTTTAAAACTATCAAAAAGACTATATCTAAAGTAAATAATTTCAACATTTATATATTTCCAGAGGGTGAAAGACATAAAAATGATGGTATTACTACATTTCAAAATGGTGCTTCAAAAATAGCTATCTCTAATAAACTAGATGTAGTACCAGTATATATAAATGATAAACTTGAAAGTGTATTTAAAAATGCACCTTATAAAGATACAAAAATAATAGAAGTAAATTTTGGTAGTATTATAAACTCAAAAAATCTAGAAGAAGAATACAACAATTTTTTAACAGGAATAATAGATGAATAAAATGACACTTGGCGTAAACATAGACCATGTAGCAGTACTTAGAGAAGCTAGACAAGTAAACGATCCAGATATTTTAAATGCTCTTTTTGTAGCATGTAACAACGGTGCTGATCAGATAACCATACATTTAAGAGAAGATAGACGCCATATACAAGATGTTGATGTTAAAAACATTATGCAACACTCTACCCTGCCAGTAAATTTAGAGTGTGCGATTGATAAAGATATTTTAAATATTGTTAGTAAGCTCAAACCACATCGTGCTACTTTAGTACCAGAAAAGCGTGAAGAGGTAACAACAGAGGGTGGACTTGATGTTTTTACTTACTCTGATGAGATCTCTTATGCAATTGAGCAACTTCATGACTCAATAATTCCAGTATCACTTTTTGTAGATCCAAGCATAGAGGCTATCGAAAAGTCAAAAGAATTAGGTGCTGAGATGGTAGAGCTTCATACTGGTAGCTTTGCAAATATTTTTGCAATGTTAAATTCAAACTTAGCATCTTCAAATCACTCTATAAAAGAGCTAGAACTTCCACGATATGAGCTACAAAATCGTTTAGAAAAGGCGCTTGAAGATATTAGAAATGCTGCAAGTCATGCTAAAAAAATTGGACTCGAAGTGGCGGCTGGTCATGGACTAAACTACAACAATGTATCATATATGATGGATATAGATGAGATAGCTGAGTTAAATATTGGTCAAAGTATAATTGCTAGAAGTGTATTTACTGGACTCCCTCAAGCTATACAAGATATGAAAAAGTTAACTATAAGATGAAAAAAATAGCTATAAGTGTTGGTGACTTAAACGGTGTTGGTATAGAGATAGCCCTCAAAGCCCATAAAAATGTGTCAAAGCTTTGTAAGCCAATATACTGTATAAATAAGTATATGTTAAAACAAGCAGCAAAACTTTTAGATACACAAATTCCAGATGATTTTGAAGTTGCTTTTGTAGATGGTGACTTTAATATTGAACCAGGAAAGGTTTGTGGAAAATCAGGGTACTACTCTTTTGATTCTTTTATGAAGGGTGTAAAACTTTGTGAGGATAAACAAGTAGATGCTATCGTCACTTTACCTATCCACAAAGAAGCATGGAGCCTTGGAGCCTTGAAGCATAAAGGTCATACCGACGTACTTCGTAAATACTTTAAACAAGATGCCATAATGATGCTAGGGTGTGAAGAGATGTTTGTAGCGCTTTTTACTGAGCATATACCTTTAAAAGATGTAGCAGAGTCTATACAGTATAAAAAACTAAAACAATTCTTTTTAGATTTAAGCAAGTCAATTCCAAAAGAGAAAGTAGCAGTACTTGGACTAAATCCTCATGCTGGAGATAATGGAGTTTTAGGAGATGAAGAGCTTATAATTCATAAAGCTATAAAATCTGCAAATAAACAAATTGAATTTGAACAGTTTGTTGGTCCACTAGTCCCTGATGTTGCTTTTACACCACATACAAGAACTAATTATAAATATTTTGTATCAATGTATCACGATCAAGGACTAACACCTTTAAAGGCTCTTTACTTTGATGAGAGTATAAATGTATCTTTAAATCTTCCAATAATTAGGACTTCAGTTGATCATGGGACTGCTTTTGATATAGCATATAAAGGAGAAGCTAAAACACTCTCTTATATAAATGCTATAAAAAGTGCATTAGCTTTTTAATATTTACTAAGAAGTTACTGTTTAAACTTCTTAGAATTTACATCAGATAAGATTGTATCTGATGTTTCATCAAGTTCTTTAGCCAATTCACCTGCTCTATTGGCAATATCTAATGAGTTTTGAGTGTTAGTGTTCATAAGGTCTATAAACTCACTAAAGTCATCTAACTTTCCAGATTGAACTTCTAGTTCACCAACAATAGATGAAATAGATTGAACAAGAGTATTTACACTTATATTTATTTCTAAAAGAGATTTTTGTGTACGTTCAGCTAGTTTTCTTACTTCATCTGCAACAACAGCAAACCCACGACCATGCTCACCAGCACGAGCAGCTTCAATCGCAGCATTTAGAGCTAGTAAGTTTGTTTGGTCTGCAATATCACCAATAATAGCAATAACACTTTTAATATCTTGAGATTGAATACCAACCTCACTTGCTTGCTCAACTATAGAGTTAATACTAGCTGTAATATCACCAGTTGCATCAGATGTTTTAATAGTATTGTCTGATTGTTCATTAACTATAACCATTAAATTATCAACAAATTCATTAACTGATTGTGATTTTTCCTTCAAGTTATGTGCATCATTAGAGTTTTTAGCAAGCATTTTAGATATATCTTCACCTAGTTGATATACCATGTCGTCTATTTTTGAACCACAATCTGAACAACCAGCGGTAAAGTCCATATTCGTATAACCGCTTAAACTTGTTTCTATACTTGTCATATCCGCACCAAGTGATGACTGTAATGTATCAAGCATCTTATTAAAATCATTTTTTAGTTTTAATAACAATGGATTTGATGTTTCTACATCTATTCTTTTACTAATATCTCCAACAATTACTGCCTCTAATATAGAAGTAATATCTGCTAATAGCTCAGCATCTTCATCTATGTGTCTTACAATTCTACTAATTTTTTCATTTACATTTTTTGATATTTTTCCGATTTCATCATTTGAACAACTCTCTATTTGAATATTATTGTTTTTCCCATCTGATAAAAAAACTAAAAAGCCATCTAATCCTTTCGAAAAACTATTTAACTGTCTAAATATATACTTATTAAACAAAAGTATCAATAGTATTAGAGTAGATATCTCAGATAAAATAATAGAAATTATAGATATAGATAAAAAACTCATTTGTGATTTATCAATACTTGACACTATAACGTACATAACAGAGACACTAACCAATATGCTTAAAACCACAAGAAGCAATATCTTACTTTTTAAAGATAAATTTTTAAACATTTTCAAAGACCTTTGATATTATAAATTGTTATATATAGTCTGACATAAGTAACCTAAAAGTTACTTTAATAGCTTAACATTACAAAGGATTGCTTCTATTTTTGTAGTAAAAGCAATAGTTACATCGTTCCAAGTCTTACCTTTGTGTAAATCAAAACATGCCTTATTTATAGATGAGAGTGCTTTTGAACCTGAAAAATCAAAAATATCAATAGTTCCTTTTGCTGAAAATACCGAATCTGCGAAACTATACTTCATTGGTACTGTATTTGTAACACCATTCATAGTTATATTTAATGTTACAATACCTGTTCTTGGCTTACCTTTGATTTTTTTATCTGCTTTTATATCTGTTATTTTTGCAGTAATTTTATTTGAACTCATTTGTTCAAAGAAAAACTTAACCAACTTAACGTCACGACCTTTATTTTTTGAGTTTACACTTGATGTATCTATACTAACTGATGAACCAACCAATATCTCACGAAAGTTTTTACCCTCTTTTGCTATTGGTGTATAATCAACCTTATCAAAAGTACCAGATACTCCTATTTTAGAAGCTGTTTTGTAAGCCATCCAAGCAGCAGTAACTTTACCTTGCTGAGCTAATACACAACCTGTTTTTTGTACAGCACTAAGAACAGAACTTAAACCAACTAACATAAGTATTGATAATACTATTTTCTTCATTTTATACCTTTATTTTATATAATGTGAGAGTATAACTGTTGAGTGATTAATATACTTTGATATAATTAAACTAATTTAATAAAAAGGCTAAATATGAATAATGATTTTTTAGACGCAATGGCTTTTAGACATGCCTGTAAGGTATTTGATGAAAATAAAAAAATATCAAAAGAGGATATAAAGAGTATCCTAGAGGTCGCAAGAGTATCACCTTCATCTTTTGGAATGGAAGCTTGGAAATTTTTAGTTATAACAAATAAAGATTTAAAAGCAAAACTTCGTCCAGCTTGTTGGGATCAAGTACAAATAACTTCATGCTCACACTTAGTTGTAGTTTTAGCAGGAATCAACTCAGTAAAACCAGAAAGTGGACTTCCACTAAAAAGATTCTCACGTCGAGATATGCCTAAAGATAAGCTTGATTTTTATTTAAAACTATATGCAAGTCATCTAGAAAATACATTGTGTTGTGATGAAAATATTTACGCATGGACATCAAAACAGACTTATATTGCAGCTTCAAATATGATGACATATGCTGCTACTTTAGGCATAGACACCTGCCCTATTGAAGGCTTTGAAAAGGATAAGGTTGAAAATATATTAGAGCTTGATACAAAGGAGTACCAAGTAGCTATGCTTTTACCTTTTGGTTATAGAATAAATAAGCAATCAACTCAGTTAAGATTAAGTTTTGATGAAGTTGTAGAGTTTATAGACTAAAGTTTTTGAAACATGATGGTATTTTTATCATTATGTTTTATAACTTTTAAACTCAACTCTTTAGCAATAAACTCAAAAGTTTTTATCGTAAAAAATCCAATATGTGTAATATCTCGTATATACCACCACTTTAAAAACTTATCATCATCTTCTGGGTGAAACGCTGTCATAACAACCAAATAAGCATCTTTTTTTATATGTGACACTAATTCTTTTAACATACTTAGTGGATCTATAAGATGCTCTATTACTTCCGTTGAGAGTACCAAGTCATATATTTTATCTTCATATACTTTTTTAGGAAAATAAAACAAGTCATATCTATCGCAAATTATTTCATTACGCTCCAAAACTATTGGTAAAACTTCCCCTTCACCACACCCAAAATCCAAAGCAGTCTTTATTTTTCCAGCAAATGGTAAAACAAACTCTTTTACCAAATCCTCAAACATTTTTACATATCCAAGTGATTCTAGATTATTGTGATGTTTATCGTAATGTTTTTTTTCTTTATCTTCATCTATATAAAATTTTTCATCTAAATAAATATATTCACAGTTCAAACACTTATAATAAATTTTGGAAGTTTTTTCATCAACTAGAGTAGTCGTTGATCTATTGCAGATTTTACAGACAAACATTAAAGTTTGTCTGGTGTATAGCCTATATCTTCAAGAAAATGACGAAGCTTAACTATAGAGTCTTTTGATATCTCATTTCTATGTGAAAGCATTAAAGAATGTTCTTTACCACCCATATTAATCAATGCACGATGTTGCTTATTTACATCAATCTCTGCACCGTAATGCTCTAGAGCATGTATAAGTTTTTTCGCATCTATATTTCCAGATAGTGGATGTTCAAATAATTTTTCTATTTTTGCCTTATGTTTACTCATGTAAACTCCTTTTAGTCTTTACTCTATTATCGCTTTTTAAAGATTAAAAGTGTCTTATCCTCAGTATCGTAAAGTGAGAAAATTTGCTTATCTACCAATTTTAATTTTTCTAATTTTTGAAAAAACTGTATCTTATGAAAATATTGTATGATTATATCTTGATACTTTGTATATTTTTCACCATCTTTTTTAAATAGTGTAAACTGTGTATTTAACTCATTATCATGGAACTCTGCGTCAACAATAAGGAACTCATCATCCCTCTCTTTACTCATAGTCCCTTCCGCTACATCGCTAAATCCATAAAGAGTATTAATATCGGCTATAAATATTCCATCATCCTCTAATTTATCAGCAACAGAGTTTAAAAATAGTGTTAAATCACCTTTGTCCATAAAGTTTAAAACATCAAAGATACTTACAACTGCATCAAACTTTGAATTTACATCCGCAACATCTATGCACTCAGCATCAAGACCTTTAGCTTTACACTCTTCAACCATTACGGAGCTTAAATCAACACCTTTGCAAGTCACACCATCACTAATCATACGTTCCATAAAACCACCACGACCACAACCAACATCTAAAAGTGTTTTAACACCCTTATCTTCAAGTTCTGAACGGTAAAGATTATACATATGTTCCGTTGCTTCTTCAATCCCTAAAAGGTGTTCAGCTTTTGCGTATAGGTCTAAATTACTTAAAGTTTCTGTCATTACTAAAAAGCTTGTTCTGCTTTAATAACTTCGTTGATTTTTTCATAAATGTCTAAAACCTCATCTTTTTTAGCAATATAGCTATTTTTATTTGCAATAAGATAAGTTGACGATGTCATAATATCTTGAACAACTTCTAAACCATTTTGCTTCATAGTTGCACCAGTTTCAACAATATCTACAATCATATCAGCAAGACCAATAAGTGGAGCTAACTCGATAGAACCATAAAGTTTAATGATATCAACAGATACTGCTTTTTCTTCAAAATAACGCTTAGTGATATTTACCATTTTAGATGCTACTTTTAAGTCAGGCTTGTTAAGGTCAAACTTTTCACCAACTTTCATACCGATAGAAACCTTACAAACACCACGCTTTAGATCAAGCAAACGAACTACATCAAGTCCTTGTTCTTCTAAAGTATCAAGTCCAACGACACCAATATCTGCTGCTTGATGGTAAACATAAGTCGCTACATCTTGATTACGAACTAGTAAAAAACGAAAATTAGGAGTCTCTAAAATCAGTTTTCTATCATCAAACTTAAAACTATTACCAAAAATAGTCTCAAAAATTTCTAATGTTTCTTTTGCGATTCGACCTTTTGGAAGTGCAACTGTTAGCATATATTGACCCTTGTAAATCTTATTATTTTTCGCATTTTATCTAAATCTTACTCAAAGTTTTATGAGTTTGAACTCTCTAACTCTTTTTCTCTATTTATTAGTGCTACAACACCATCGTGCATATCTTGAACACATTCAACTTCACTAACACCAAGGCGGCGTTTATTTGAGATATCATAAACTCCACCCTCGCTATCTGAGTGTTCACCATGTATCCCTCTTATTTGTACATTGTACTTATCTGCTATACTCTTAAACTCATCAATATTTTTACCTAGTCTTGGGAGTTTTATATGTACACTAGCCCGCATAGCAGTTCCAAGATTTGTAGGACAACTTGTAATAAATCCTAGATGCTCATCATAAGCAAATTTAACACTTTTTTGTATCTCTGCTATAGCAGTTGTAAGGCGAGTAAAAACTTCTTTTATATCTCCACCTTGTTGCATTGAAATTATTCTTAATTCATCTTCTTCATTAATCCATACTAAAAATGTTTTTTCATCATTATGAAAAATTCCTCTTCCATTTGGCCAATCTCTATTCAGTCCAGCAGCTTCTAAAAATCTATCTCCTGCTTTAAACAAAAAATGGTCAGCTATCAAAGACTCACTATCTGCTTCATTCATATTATTTAATGGATAGTACTTACCTGATAAAGAACCTCTAAATGAAGTTAAAACTTCTGAAACATCTTTTTCGATCTTGTTTCTTTGAGCTTTAGAAATTGCCGTCCCAAGTGGAATATCTGCGACATTTCTACCAACTCTAATCCTAGTTGAAAGTATATACTCAGAATCTTCGTCAGGGTTTGGAGCATCTAAGTCATCTGGGTTTAAATTACTTTTATGTTTGTCATTTTTAGAAAAACCATGATAATCTTGAATTATTTTATCAAAAAGTGGTGCAAAAACTTCATAAGATTCTTCATCACCTGCGTAAACACCTATCCCACTATCTGAGTTTTTTACTCCAGAATTTATAGCATCACTAAGAGTAAAACCGTTTCTCGTTTTTTTATCTTTTAACTCTTCAAACATCTCAAAAGTTAAGTACTTCGCTAAAAGTGACTTTGAATCTTCTAAGCTTTTTGGATATGTTTTTATCATGAACTTTCCTTTATCGTATATATTATTTTTTGCATTCCCTTAAAAATCAGCTGCTTATCTACTCTAGCCTCTGGAAATATTTTTGCAAATTCTAAAGCATCTCCACCCGTCAAAATAATATCCATCTTATGAGACATAACTTCAGAGTAAAGTATTTTTAGGTAACCGTAACTTATACTATCCTGTGAATTTTTTGGCATTGTTTGTAGGTCACACTCAAAGTTAAAAGGATAATCTAAAGCAGATGAAATATTTTTATATGTTTGAGCCATTACTTTTTTACCAGGATAGATAAAACCACCTTCATACTTGCCATCTTTTACGACATCAACAGTTACAGCAGAGCCAGCATCTACAATGATTCCATCACTAACAGCTTCAACTGCCATAATTCTGTCAATACCCATAGTTTCATAGTACTTAGCCATCTCTACATGTAGAGATAAATCTATCCAGTTTTTAAGAAGTTTTAGAACTTCTTTTAGTTTTGAATTTACACAAATGTAGTAAACATCCTCCGTAATACTCAAAGAATCAAAATGTTCAACATCTTTTTTATAATCATTCTTACCATCAAAAAAATGTAGAGAGGTGTTCCCTATATCACATAACAGCATTATTGAATTTTCCAACCCTGTGTTTTAAATGCTTCTTTTGCCTTAGAACAAAGTGGAGCATCTATAAATATAAGCTTATGCTTAAAATTATGTTCAAAATATATAGTTAGTTTAGAATAAATTTCCTCAAACTTATGTACATCTTTCATAAGTAAACGACTTTTTTGACTTACCGCAAAAATAGCCCAAAAATACCCAGAAGTATCAGTAGCTTTATAGATTTTTATCTTATTCCTTATTCCAAGTTCTTTTGGTGCAATCTCTTGCATTTTTTTGTAAAGTTTACCTTTTTGTCTTAAGTTATCAACAACCATTTGCATATCTATATTTTCACCTTTAATCCTTATTCCTAATTTTATCTAAACTATTATTTAAATTTTATTTCTTTATAGTTATACTTGCAATATGAAAGTTATCAAAACAAAAGTACACACATCAACTTCATATAACTTGTTGGATATTAAGTCTGTCGTAGTTGATGAAGTTATTGTGTTTAATATATTAATAAAAAAAAATAGTGATTATGTCATAATAATAGAAGCTGGTACTAAAATAACAAAATCTTTATACAGTAAATTAAGCCACCAACAAGAGTTATACATATCTAAAAAAGACTCACAGCAGCAGGTTTTAACGTATAAAACATTAAGTCGTTATATTAATTTCAATACAAATAATTTAGAAAAAATAATGCAGTTTTTGTACACTGTGAATACTCAATTTTTTGATAATATATTTAAAAATGACAATAATGACATAAATATAGAAGCTATGAACCATATATTGGATTCACTTATTTCATTAGTAACTACTGACAGCAATAGCATACAAAATATGATATCTTTTTTTAAAAATTACTATAATATATCACACCATTCATTACATGTAGCTATATACTCTATAAAGCTCTGTACGCTACTAAAATATAATGATAAAAAGGTACGACAAGTAGCAACTGCTGCATTACTTCACGATGTTGGATATACAAAAATTGACGATGTTATGTTAAAGAAAAATGAAAAGTTAAAAACTGATGAGATTCTAGATGTTAAAAAGCATACTACCTATTCTGTTGAAATTATTAAAAAAAATAAAATACTTGATCCATATATAATTAATGCTATAGGACAACACCATGAAAGATATGATGGTAGTGGTTATCCAAAGGGTCTTCATCAAAAAGATATAAGTGATTTTGCTGCAATTATTTCTATATGTGATGTTTTTGATGCATTAACTATTGATAGACCGTATAGAAAAGAATACCACTCCTTTGATGCCTTGAGAATGATGATGAAAGATGAGTTAATGGTTAATACTTTTAATCAAGACTATATCAAACTTGGTTTAAAATCTTTACTAGCTGGATAATATTTATGCTAAAATCTTTTCATGCAAAATAATCAAATAGAATTACTTAATAAAATTGAGAACAGCTTTGAAGATGAGTTTTACAAATACGCTAAATCATTAGAGTTTAAAAAAGGGACTTCACCATTTTTTGCGGATGATTTATTAAAATATTTTTATATAGTTATAGATGGAAGAGTAAAAACATACCAGTATAATATTCAAACAGATAAAGAACAAACTATTTTTATATATAAACGAGGGGATATGTTTGATGTTATCTCTCTACTAGACTCTAAACCACATGAGGTAACCTATGAGGTTTTAGAAAACTGCAAAGTTTTACAAATACCGATAGATAGGGTTAGATACTGGTTAGATAATGATATAACATTCAACAAAATATTTTTTCCATACCTAGCTTCTGTTATGCGTCATACTGAAGAGTTAGCAACTGACCTTACCCTCTATGATACAAAAGACAGATTGGTAAACCTTTTAGTTGATAACCTAAATGAAGATAAAAGATTTAAATACAATCTCATACAAAATCTATCAAACTCTGAAATTGCAAAAATACTTGGAACAGTTAGGCATGTTGTAGAGCGGACACTAAAGCAGTTAAAAGCTGATAAAATCATAGAAAAGAGTCGCCAAACCATAATAATCAAAAATTTTCAAAAACTTTTAGAAAAAACCTCCCAAATGCTACTTAAGTAGCAAAACTACTTTTCAAATTTTCATATCATTCTCTTGTAAATAAAAAAGATTAAGGAGTTTAAGATGTTAGTTACAAGATATAGAAGTCCAATAAATAATTACACAAGAGGTTCAGCTTTTGAGTTATTTAACGAGTTACTTAATTCAACTCAACAAGAGGTAAAAGAAGTTTTTGACTTTACTCCAGCAGTAAACACTAGAGAGGGAAAAGAGGCATATCATATTGATGTAGATCTTCCTGGTATGAATAAAGAAGATGTTGAGATTAGTGTAGATAAAAATCTACTTACTATATCTGGAAAACGTGAAGTAAAAAATGAAGTGAATGAGGATGACTACTATAAAATCGAAAGTAGTTATGGAAGCTTTAGTAGAAGTTTTACTTTACCTGAGAAAGTAGATATAGAAAATATTCGTGCAGCTAGTGAAAATGGAGTATTTGAGATTATTATCCCAAAACTAAAAGTCTTAAAAGATAGCGTTAAAAAAATAGAGATTCAATAAGGAGGTGCGTTATGGATTTAGTAAAAACAACAAAAGATGTAGCAAGTAAAGTTGAAGAAAAAGTTGAAAAAGGTTTAGGAGTTGTAAAAGATACATTTAACAATGTTGCTTCACATCTACCTTTTTCAAACCTTGCAAAACACTCAAATGACACATTCAGTATTGAGGTTGATTTACCAGGTGTTAAGAAAGAAGATATAGAATTAAAAATAGAAGATGACTACTTAACAGTTACAGCAGTCAGAAACTTTAAAAATGAAGTAAAAGAGGAAGATTACTATCTTTGTGAGTCTAGCTTTGGTGTAATCTCTAGAAGTTTTGTTCTAGGGGATAATATCAATAGAGATAAAGTTGAAGCAAAATTTGAAAATGGAAGACTTTATCTTACGCTTGAAAAAGAGGAATCTAAAAAAGTTAAAAGTATTAGCATAAAATAGGAGAATATTATGAAAAAAACATTAACTGCACTTATTACAGCATCACTTTTGGGTGCTGTAAGTGTAAATGCACAAGATATTGACTATCAACACGAATTTGAAAAAATGAATCAGATGGTAAATTCTATGATTTCATCTCGTTTAAACAGAGCAGCTTTTCAAAATGTTGGTTATCCAAGGATAGATATACAAGACAAAAAAGATGTGTATGTCTATAAGTTTGATTTAGCTGGAGTTGAGAAAGAAAATATAAAACTTACCATTGATGAAAATAATATTTTGACTCTTGAAGGAAAAAAAGAGGATAAAAGCAAAGACGAAAAAAATGGATACCTAAGACAAGAGATATTTTTTGGAAGTTTTAAAAGAGCGATACAACTTCCAGAAGATGCCAACCAAGACAAACTAGATACAAAATATGATAGTGGTATACTTGAAGTTACCATCTCTAAAAAAGAGATTAAAACTCCAAAAGCTAAAGTTATAGATATTAACTAAAAATCGGCTTAATTAAAAATTTGAGCTCTTAAATAGTTGTGGATTTTTAGTGGTTTTTTAATTAAAGTTTTGTTAGTCTAAGAAAGAGGAAAGTTAAATGCAAAACAACAGACAAAGAATATCATTAGTTCTTGGAAGTGGTGGTGCTAGAGGGTATGCACATATCGGTGTCATAGAAGAGCTTGAAAAACAAGGTTATGAGATAGCTTCCATCAGTGGTTCATCTATGGGTGCTTTAATCGGTGCTTTGTATGCTTGTGGAAAACTTGAGAAATTTAAAGAGTGGATACTTACACTTGATATGCTAGACGTAGTAAAGTTAGTTGATTTCTCTTTAACAGGAAAAGGTATTATTCAAGGAGATAAAATATTTCGAGTTATAGAGGAGATGATAGGTAATGTTATGATTGAGGATTTATCTATATCTTATACAGCTGTTGCTACTGATATAATGAAACAAAAAGAGGTATGGATTCAAAAAGGAAAACTCCTTGACGCAGTGAGAGCTTCTATCGCCATTCCTAGTATCTTTACTCCTAAAGAGATTTCAGGTCGATATTTAATAGATGGAGGAGTG
>CAZZAZ010000005.1:0-27345 GCA_964652355.1 uncultured Sulfurimonas sp.
TAGATTAAGACCTTCTAGAAGAATTTCTATTAGATGGTTTATTTCTAGGTCTATTTCTTGAGTTACCACGGTTACCACCACCGCCACCTTTTCCTCTACCACCCATATTTATAGGTTCAGCTTGTATGCTTGGATCTGGTTTAAAACCTGCCAACCAAACTTTTGGTATATCTTTTTTTATAAGCTTTTCAATATTTACTAAAAACTCATGCTCATCTACGCATACTAAAGAGATTGCTTCACCCTCACGTCCAGCTCGTCCAGTACGACCAATACGATGAACATAATCTTCACTAACATTTGGAAGTTCATAGTTTACAACATGAGGAAGTTGATCTATATCTATTCCACGAGCAGCTATATCAGTTGCAACTAAAACGCTTACCTTGCCATCTTTAAAATCAGCTAGTGCTTTTGTTCTTGCATTTTGGCTTTTATTTCCATGAATTGCTACCGCAGTTATACCATCTTTATCAAGCTGTCCAGTTAAGCGATTTGCTCCATGTTTAGTACGAGTAAAAACAAGTACTTGTTTCCATTTACCCTCATTTATAAGATGAGTTAAAAGTTCACGTTTTCGTACCTTATCTACATGATATACTGCTTGTTTTATTTGCGAGGCTGAGGCATTTGTTCGTGCTACTTCAATTAACTCTGGTTTGTTTAAAAGTGAATCTGATAGTTTTTTAATATCATTTGAATAAGTAGCTGAAAAAAGTAGCGTTTGTTTATTTTGAGGAATTTTAAGCAACACTTTTTTTATGTCATTTATAAAACCCATATCAAGCATTCTATCTGCTTCATCAAGGATTAAAAACTCAACCTTAGATAGATTTATCGTCTTTTGAGAGATATGGTCAAGTAAACGCCCAGGAGTTGCTACAACTATATCCATACCCTTACGAAGTTTTGTGATTTGTGGATTTATCTTAACACCACCAAAAATTACACAAGATTTGTAAGGTAAATATTTTCCATAGTTTTCAATACTCTCTTGAACCTGAGAAGCTAACTCACGAGTTGGTGTTAAAACAAGCGCACGGACATGATGAGATTTTCTATCTTGGTGTTTAGCTTGGCTTAAAAGTTGTAAAAGTGGAAGAGTAAAACCAGCAGTTTTTCCAGTCCCAGTTTGAGCACCTGCTAATATATCTTTTCTTTGAAGTATTACAGGAATTGCTTGAGCTTGTATGGGTGTTGGCTCTGTATAGCCTTGTTCTTCTATCGCTCTTAGTATTGGTTTTGATAAACCTAAATTATTAAATGACATCGTTATTAGTTCTTTCAGTATTATGCTTATTGCATAGATACAATTTATAAGTTACTTCATAATAGCATAATTTATGGCTATCTTAGCTATAATTTTAAAAATACTTTTTAGGATTAAAATGTCAGATACAAAACCAACTATAAAACCAAACAATCATAAAGTTCATCCTTGTGTAAATGAGCGTAAAATCGACCTTATAAAAGCGATAGTCTCAAGGAATAAAGATAAAAGCATTATTATTACTACATCTGGTGAAACTGCTGAACTTGAAAATGAGATCAAGTTTGAAAATGTAACAATTTTAACTGACAAAGCACTTGTAAAAGATGAAAACCTAAAATGTGAACTTCTAATTAGTTACGATTTACCAAAAAAAGCAATCATCTATATGGCAAAACTTTCACATACTACAAGTCATGCTCTTTTAATCCTAAACAAAAGTGAACAAAACCTTCTTTACTCTATTGAGACACTTTTGGGTCGTGTAATTAAGCAAGAGATCATTGAGGGTTATGAAGAACCTGTTGAAGAAAAAGTTGAAAAAAAGACTCACATAAAAACTATGACAAAAGATCAGATCAAAGAAGTAGCTAAAAAAAGGTATGAAGACTCTACTCAGGAAAAACCTAAAAAAGAGTACGATGATAAACCTAAAGATGGGAAATGGGAAAAAAAGAAAAAAGCACCAAATAAATTTTTAGGTAAAGATGACAATGGAAAAGCTATGTTTTCAGGAAAATCTGGAGATAGAAACCATAGTTACGATGGTACTCCAAAAGCTAAATATAACCCCAACAAACCAAAGGGTCGTACTATTAAGATTCAAGCCCTAAAGAAAAAACCAGAATCAAAATAATAACTCCTCATCAGCACTAGCCTCAACATCAGCTTGGGGTGGTTTTGAAATATCAGAAAAATACTCAGTTTTACCATCTATTTTAACCTCAACTATTCCATCTGGAACTATAAATTTTCTTTGTATTTGTGGGTAATACTTTAGTACACTTTTATAATATTGTGAAAATGCAGGACCAGCAATTTTACCACCAGTCTCCCATCTGTGCATCGGTTTGTTGTCATCAGTTCCAAACCAAACTACAGTCTCTATAGTTGGCGAGTAACCTGCAAACCATCCATCTATATTGTTATTTGTAGTTCCAGTTTTTCCAGCTAACTCTATACCCTTAGCACGAGCACGTCTACCAGTACCACGACGAACGACATCACGTAATATACTTGTCATAATAAATGATTGTGTGGGCTCCGTTATATATCTAGTTCGCTCTTGTTTTTCATATATCTTTTCATTATTTTGAGTGATTTTAGAGATTAGGTGTGGCTCAACTTGGATCCCATGATTTGCAAATGAGGTATAGTATTTTGCCAACTCTAATGGTGAAAGTGAAATAGTTCCAAGAGCGATAGATAAATCATGTGGAAGATTTTTTATACCAAATTTTTTAAACTCCCCTAATAATTCTCTTAAACCTATCTCATTTACAAGATTAATAGTTGCAAGATTTCGTGAATGGATAAGTGCTTCACGAAGTGAAATCATACCCTTATAATCTTTTTCATAGTTTTTTGGTTGCCATTTAAGAACTTCACCATCCTTTTCATACTTATATGTTTTAGCAATATCTACAAGTTTTGTAGCACCAGAGTAACCCAAATCAACAGCAACTTGATATATAAAAGGTTTAAAAGCAGATCCAGGTTGACGCCTACCTTGTGTTGCACGATTATATGATGATTTTTTATAGTCATACGAACCAACAAGGGCTAAAATATCTCCAGTTTTTGAGTCAAGTGAAACAAGTGCACCATTTAAAAGAGAGGTGTTTACATCATCACTAACCGTGTATCTAGGATTTTTAGCATGTAGTCCAGCTTCATATTTTTTATAACCATCTATCCTTTTTATAGAAGCCTCATAAGCACTTTTAACTGCCTCTCTAGCTGAATTTTGAAGTCTTAAATCTATAGTAGTATATATCTCATAACCACCACGTTTAAAATCATCAATCCCCACTTTATAAGCACGACGAGCTACCTCATCAACTATAAAAGGAGCCAAGTTTTGAGTAAGCGTATCATCATAAACTTTTGGGGATTCATACATAGCTGTAACATAAGTTGCTCGGTCTATCCAGCCAAGGACATGCATACGTTTTATAACACGGTTAGCTCTTCCCATAGAGATTTCATAATTTTTTGTAGGAGCATACGAACTTGGCGCTTTTGGAAGTCCTACTAAAATGGCTATCTCTTTTAAAGAAAGCTCATCTAGTTTTTTGTGAAAGTAACCATCAGCTGCTGTTTTTATACCGTAGTATCCATGACCAAAATATATCTCATTTAAATATCTCTCTAAGATTTGCTCTTTTGTTAAATGACGTTCAACCTTTAAAGAGTATATTAACTCTTTTATTTTTCTAGATAATTTCTTTTCACGAGTTAAAAGTTTGTTTTTTACTAACTGTTGCGTGATTGTGCTAGCACCTTCCACCATTTTTCCAGCTTTAACATCTTTTATAATTGCACGAAAAATAGCATCTATATTTATACCAGGATGTTCAAAAAATGTAGTATCCTCTATGGCCAAAAGTGCCTCAATAGCACGAGGTGGAATCTCATCAAAAGAAGCATAATATCTATGTTGTTTATCAAAAATATTTGCTATTTTTTCGCCATTTTTATCATATATACGTGTAGTTATATTTGGTTGATAGTCAGTTAAAGAGCTTATATCATAATCGCTCTCATTTAAATAATAACCTAAAATCAAAAAAGGTGCTAAAAATCCTAAGAATAAAATAGTAAAAAATATATTTTTGAGTATACGAAAAAAAATCATAAACGAAACTCTCTATTTGCGAAATTTGCATCAATCAATGTTTTTGTATATGCCTCATTTGGATTTGCTAAAACACTATTCATTTTACCAGTTTCAACTATTTTTCCATACTGTATCACACAAATCTCTTCACATAAACTTTTAGCAGAATTCATATCATGAGTTACAAAAAGAATCTTAAAAGCTAACTCATTTTGAAGCTTTTTTAACATATCTAAAATTAAAACTCTTGTATCTGGATCTAGTGCTGTTGTCGGTTCATCTAAAAGCAAAAGTTTTGGGTTATTTTCTAGAGCCATCGCTATCACAACACGTTGAAGTTGCCCACCTGAAAGCTCAGGCGGAAATCTATTAAGTAAATCTTCACTCAAATCTACCATCAAAAATAACTCTTTAATTCTCTCATCACTTACAAAAAACTGTTTGCTTATTTTTGTAAGTGGTGAAAGAGCTGTGAAAGGATTTTGCGGAACAAAACCTAAAGTTTGTCCAGCTTTTAACTCAAAATCAGCATCTATATTTAAGACTTTTATCATAGAAGATGGGAGCATGTTTAGCAAAGCTTTGAGTGTTAAACTTTTCCCACTACCGCTTTGACCTACCAAAGCAAGGGAAGAGTTAATGCTAAAAGATATATCTACTAAAGTTTTTTCTTCAAGTGATATTTTAAGTTTTGATATTTTCATTATTTTATTTTAGCTAAATTTTGACACAAATCTCTTAAATTATTTTCACTTTCACCTAGCCTTGCAATAAGTCTGATTATAGCTTTTTCAACTGTCGGCTGTCTTATACCACCAACTGCATAGTTTTTTTCTTTTAATATATTTTTTATCTCTATAACCTGTCTGTTATCATCTATAACAACTGGAACTATCAAACCATCTACACTTATACCTAACTCCTCTTTAACAATTTTTTGACGAAGTAGTATTTTTTCTTTTAAACTATCTTTATTTTTTAAAATATATCGTAGAGCATTGTGAGAGAGTAAAGTATCATAAAGTGAAAGTGAAGTAGCATATATAATAGGCTTAGCACGGTTTAACAAATACTCAACTATATGCTCACTGGCAAGTATAAATGCACCAAAACTTCCATAAGCTTTTCCAAGAGTTCCCATTTTTATATGATTTTCTTTTATAGCTATGTTGTAATAATCAAACACACCCATTAAGTTTTTACCAACAACACCAGAGCTATGAGCCTCATCAACTATAAGTATTGCATTTTCACTATCACAAATCTCAAAAACCTCTTCTTTTACCAAATCTCCATCCATTGAGTAGATACCCTCAACTGCAACTATTTTCCTTGAAGCTTTTGAGTTTTTTAGTAAAGTTTTAAGTTCATCCATATCATTATGTTTAAAAAAAGTAACTTTTTTATTGTTTATTTGTGAAGCCAGTACACCAGAAGCATGGTAACGCTCATCCATAAAAAGTTCATCATTACGTCTTACTAGTGATTCTATCAACGCAATATTTGCATTAAATCCACTCCCTAAAACCACACCAGCCTCAAAATCATTTGCCTCACATAAAGCATCTTCAAAATCTTTATGAATCTTATGATAACCATTTACTAATAGTGAAGCTTTTGAAGAGTGGATATCCATCTTCGAGAGTGTGTCAGCAGTTTGTTGATGAAGCTCTTTGTTGTGTGATAAACCCAAGTAATCGTTGGAAGCAAAATCTAGTAAAGAGTTATCTACTATCTCACGTGTACGGTAACGGTTTGACTTTTTAAGTGCTTTTAACTCGTTTTCGTAGTAGTTCAAATAAGAGCCTTTAGCAAGTTGGTATTTAAACCCATAGCAGTAGATTCAAAACCTCGAACCTCTTTGATATACTCCTTGCAGAAGCCTTCTACCATACAAGCTCCAGCTTTTCCTTGCCAAATACCACTATCTAAATACTTATCTAATTTACCTTCATCAAATTTGTGAAATATATAATCAGTTTTAGATATATCTATGATTTTTTTATGCTTACTTTGGTAAATCATGCAAGTGATAATACTAGTTATATCTCCACTTTGAGTATATAAAATATTACGAGCATCATCTACACATTTTGCTTTTCTAAGGATTTTATTTTTTGCAGTAACTACTGTGTCAGCTACTAAAAGTGGATAGTCTTCAAATCCAAAAGCTTTTAAGTTAGCTTCATATTTTCCAAGAGTTGCAAGATATACAAAGTTTTTTGGAGAATTTGCTTTTAAAGAGTCCTCATCAAAATCAACACTTTCTTGGATAAACTCTATGGAAGCATTTTTTAAAAGCAGTGCACGTGTTTGTGAAGATGAACAAAGTCTAAGCATTATAAATTACTTGAGAGGTATGTCCCTAAAGCTATAGCAGTAATCCCAAGTGCTATATTTAATGGAACCATAACTTTTCCAATTAAGCCTAGTTGATTTTTTGCACCAAGAGTATCACCTTCAACTAAGAGTTTATCAGCCTTGTTTCGTTTCATAATCATAAAAAGAAGGTTTAAAAACATAATTGTCCATATACCCTCTTTAGCATATGATAAGGGTTTAAAGTCAGTATCTGAAAGTGCATAACCTTTTATCATAAAGATTGCAGTTACAAGCAAAATAATTACAAAAGGAAGAACTATAGAAAAAAGTTTTTTTAAAGCTTTAGATATATGTTCTAACCTTTTTAATGGAGATTCTATATCCATAAAAGATGGATGCGCTGCATAACGCATAGCAATCATGCCACCAACCCATACAACAGCAGAAATTACATGTAAAAATACTATTAAAAATTTATACTCTAAAAATATATCTTGCACTACGATAGAGCCTCTGTAATGAATTTTAGTGAGGCCTCTTTTGCCTCTGGCAATTTAGTTTTATCTTTCCCACCAGCTTGTGCGAAGTCTGGACGACCACCACCACCACCACCAAGTATAGGGGCGATATTTTTAATCCAATCACCCGCTTTTGCAGATGCGTCTTTAACACCCGCAGCGATTAGAACTTTATCACCTTTTACTTGAAAAAGCATTGCGCAAAGTTTATCATTTTGGTTTTTAAGCTCATCAATTTTTTCTTTGATATCTCCAGAAACCAACTCTTCAACTACAACAGCTACACCATTAATCTCTTGTGCTGTTATTTCAACTTTTGTAGATTCTTGAGCCTCTTTTAAATCAGCTTTTAAATCTGTAATGTTTGATTTTAGTCTAGCTATCCCAGCCATAACATCAAGATTTTTAACTTCAGCTTCCACCTGTTTTACTAAAACTCTTTGCTCACAAAAGTGCTCATAAGCAGCGTGACCAACAACAGCCTCTATACGACGAACTCCTGCACTCACTCCACTCTCTTTAGTGATGATAAATGAACCAATATTTGCAGTATTTTCAACATGACAACCACCACAAAATTCAATACTTGCATCATCAAAACTTACAACGCGAACATCATCACCATACTTTTCACCAAACTGAGCTTTTGCACCTGATTTTTTAGCATCTTCAATACCCATAACTTTTGTCTCTTGCTTAATTGCGCGAGATATAAGCATATTTACACGTTGTTCAATCTCTACAAGTTCAGAATGCTCTAATGCCTTTGGATGTGAGAAGTCAAATCTAAGTCTTTTTTCATCATTTAATGAACCAGCTTGAGAGATATGATCGCCGAGTACATCAAATAAAACTGCATGAAGCAGGTGAGTAGCTGAGTGATGCTTGATAATTTCACCACGACTAGCATCTACAATAGCATCAACATTTGTATTGATTTTTAAAGATGATGTTACTTTGATTTGAGAAAGATTTAGTCCAAAGAACTTTTTAGTATCTTTAACATCTGCACGACACTCTAGTGTACCACAGTCACCAGTTTGTCCACCACTCTCTGCATAAAAAGGAGTTTTGTCTAGCAGTACCCATCCCTTTTTATCTATATCTAAAGAATCAACATGCTTAAAGTTTTCATCTAAAAGTGCTAAAACTTTAGAGACTGTTTTAGTATTTTCATAACCAACAAACTCATTTTCACCAAATTTTTCTAAAAGTTCTTTAAAGTCTCCGTGAGTTTGAGCATCTCCAGAACCTTTCCAAGCAGCTTTTGCACGTGTACGTTGCTCTAACATCAACTCTTCAAATTTTGCAGAATCAAGCTTCATATCGTGACTTTTTAACATATCCTCAGTTAGGTCTAAAGGGAACCCAAAAGTATCGTAAAGTTTAAATGCCACTTCACCACTAAATACATCTTTAGTATTTTTCATCTCTTCATCAAAAAGTGCAATTCCACTCTCAATAGTTTTGAAAAATCTTGCCTCTTCTAGTTGAATCTGTTCTTTTACAGCATCAGCTTTTGTTTTTAAGTAAGAGTATTCACCACCCATAATAGCTACAACAGTATCTACAAGTTTATACATAAAAGCTTCACGAAAGCCAAGTAAATAGCCATGACGAACTGCACGACGAAGAATACGACGAAGTACATAACCACGACCCTCATTTGAGAAGTTTATACCCTGAGCTAATAAAAATAGTGATGTACGGATATGATCAGCGATAACTCTATAAGATGCGCCACTTTTATACTCATAAGTTTTACCTATTAGTTTTTCAACATCATTAATAATTGGCATAAAAAGTGAAGAATCATAGTTAGATTGTTTACCTTCCATGATTGCTATAACACGCTCTAAACCCATACCTGTGTCGATAGATGGTTTAGCTAGTGGAAGTCTTTCAGCACCTTTTTCTTTAACTTCATACTGCATGAAAACAAGATTCCAAATCTCTAAAAATCTATCACCTTCTCCACCCATATGATCCTCAGGACCTGAAAAATTTTCAGCACCTTGATCATAAAAAATTTCAGAACATGGTCCACATGGTCCAGTATCACCCATAGACCAAAAGTTATCTGCATCACCTAGACGCATAATACGGTCTTTGCTTATATGTTTCATCCAAAGCTCTTCAGCCTCATCATCAGAGTCATGAACTGTAACCCAAAGTTTATCAACTGGTAATTTTATAACTTCTGTTATGAACTCCCATGCATAAGCGATTGCATCCTCTTTAAAGTAATCTCCAAAAGAGAAGTTACCCATCATCTCAAAGAATGTATGATGTCTTGCAGTATGTCCAACATTTTCAAGGTCATTATGCTTTCCACCTGCACGTAAACAAGTTTGACATGACGTTGCTCTTGGGTTAGTTGGACGAGGTACTTCGCCTGTAAAAATTGACTTAAAAGGAACCATACCAGCGTTGTTAAAAAGCAGTGTTGCATCATCTGGAACAAGTGGTGCAGAAGCTACTCTAGCATGATTTTTTGATTCAAAATATTTTAAAAATTCTTCTCTGATATCCATAGTTATGTATCCGTATATTATAAAATTGCGCGATTATATCTAAAAAGGGGTTAAAAAGCTCTAAATGTAGGAGTTTTCATCTTTTATGGAAACATTTGAGTACTTATGCTTTATCATCTCTGCAGCAATTCCATTTCCAAGTTCAAGAACTTCTTTTTGCTGATTTAAAATCGGGGTAGTTTTGTAACCACAAGATGGAGATTTTGACTTTAAAACTATCTCATCAATATCTTTATTTAAGTCCATAAAAGAGTTTATTTCATCATCTAGTAGTTTTGTCACATCTTCATTAGTTTCATCAGTAATTATACGATTTTTACCATCAACTTGCACTACTGAAATTCTCTGCCTTGGTGTTCCGAAAACTGGAGATTCAGGACAAAAAGGGATAATATCATAATCAGCAAATGCTTCTAAAACTGCATTTTGTTTTTTAGTTTGAGCGTCATAACGACAATTTTCACCAAGTAAACAGGCTGAGATAATTACCTTTTTTTTCATCTATCTTACTAATACTGCTTTAGCAAAAATATCTACTTTATCACGTACACACATAAAAACCATACATGGAGCTTCAACTCCATAATCACTTAAAAGAAAATTCGTTGTTGCATTTATAACAATTTGAGAATCTTTTTCTAAAATCTCTGCATCAAGCATAAAAGGTTTTTGTGTACCATGGAAATCCAGAGTTCCATGAAGTACATACATATTTTCTTTTTCTGATTTAGTTAAACTTGATATATTGTAAGTAGCTATAGGAAATTTAGAGACCTCATTTGCTTCATTCATATGCTCATCTCTATCTTTATTATCACTACGAAACAGATCCATATCTATCCAAAGTTTACCTTTGAGACTTAACAAATCATTCCCATCTATACTCATATCTGCTTTAAGATGTGTATTTAGTGGATCGATTGTGCTATCCATTATCATCTCTGTATGAGCACCTACAAAACCCTCTTGCAATGTTAAAGAATCCCCAAAAAGAGGAAAACTAAGTAGTAATACTATAAGTAACTTTTTCATCATAAACTCCTATGTTAAACTAATGTAAAGATCTTTGATAAAGCTAAAGCTAAACCAATACCTGAAGCTATCCAAGCGATAAAAACCATCATGCATGAAAGCTTGTTTAAACTCATCTCTTTTGTTAAAGCTGAAAAAACAATAACATTATAGTATGAAATTGCTATAGGATAAACCATAGCTAAAGCTATAGGCATATTTAAATAAGCAAGTAAGTAAGATAAAACAAATAAAACAGCGATAATAAAATGCTGATTTAACTCTTTTACCCTTATAAAAAAGGCTAATGCTAAGCCAAAAAGATGAAAAATCATAATTGTATATGTTTGGTGTGACCAAATGTCTAAAGCTTGTGTACGAGAAAGAGTTTCAAAAAGATTAGAATCTAAAAATATCCATAACATAAGTGGCAAGTACATCATAAATGAGCGAGATTTCACATCCTCATTTTCTTGAACTTTGTAATCTATCAGAAATACAGCAGATACTAAAGCTATCGACGTAAAAACAACAGCCATAATATCTCTAGACTCTGCAAAAGATGTAAAAAAGTAAGTACCTACACTATATGCTATAGCTAAAGCTAAAAATAGTTCAACTCTTTGATTTTTTTTAAATATATATATACTAAGTGGTGCCATCATACCAACTGATAAACCAAGTACTCCAAGAGTAAAAGCATTAAAATCTGGATATAAAAATGATAAAACAAGTTGTAAAGATAAAGCAAATAAAATCTTATGAATTGGATTTACGATAGTACCCCAAACTTGTCCACTCAAAATTGTACCAGCTACTCCACCTAAAAACAGTGGAAAAAGTGCTATCAAGTCTGAGTTAAAATACTGAGTGATTCCAGTTTGAACTATTAAAAGGTAATATGAAAGTTCAAATCCAAGAAGTAAGACTAGAGCTATTGACTCTACTTTATAATCTTCTTTGATTTTTGTAATGCTAAGAGGTTGCTTTAGTGTTTGAAGCATTTTGTCTCCTTTTTTTTAATTATGTTGAATTATCACATATTAAAATGAAGGTTTTATGAAGATAGATTTATCTTATATCCAACACTCCGAACCGTTTTAATTATCTCTTTATTTGATAATTTTTTTCTTATATTTTTTATATGTACCTCTACAATATTACTCATCATAGATGCTGCATATTCATTATTTGAAAGATTTAAAAGTTCAAATTTTGTGAAAGTTTTGTTAGGGTTTGAAGCAAGAGCTTCAAATATATCATACTCAGCTGAAGTAAAACCAACCTCTGAACCATCTACAAAAACCTCTTTTGCTTGTCTATCTAAAGAGATATTTCCTAACTCTAAAATAGTATTTTTATTAGTAGAGCTTCTTCTTAATAGCGATTTTACACGAGCTAGGAGTTCAACCAAAGCATAAGGTTTACAAAGGTAGTCATCAGCACCTGCGTCAAGAGCTTTTACCCTATACTCTATATCAGAGTTAGCCGAGAGCATCAACACTTGAGAGTCTATCAAAAGCTCCCTAGTCTCTTGAAGTATCTCATAACCACTACCATCTGGTAAGTTCCAATCTAGGATTATCAACTGATAAAGAGCTTTGTCTATTGCCTCAAGAGCTTGGGAAGCATTTACTGCAATATCTACACTATACTTTTCTTGTTTTAAAAGCTTTTCAATTAGTTTTGCATTTGCTTCATCATCTTCTACGACAAGTATATTCATCTATTCTCCCCTTAACTTTAAACTAAAAATTGCTGTTGTACCATAACTTAAACCATCACTCTCTAAAGAAATATCAGCCTCAATTACATTTGCTAATTTTTTACTCAAAGACAAACCAAGGCCAGTACCTTTTTGCTTAGATGAGAGTTTGTTATCAATTCGTGAAAACTCTTTAAAAAGTTTAGGCATCTCATCTTTAGGTATCCCTATTCCATTATCTATAACTTTAACAAGAAGTTCATTTCGTGTATTTGACAACATAAGTTTCACTTCACCGTTTTGAGTGTATTTTATAGCGTTTGACAAAAGGTTTATAAGTATCTGTTTAAAGATTTTCTCATCTGTATCTATTAATTCTAAACTACAATCTTTCACCATAAATTCAAAACCCAACCCTTTGTCATCTGCCAATGGTTCAAGCATAGAAAAGCATTCTTGACATAACTCTAAAATATTTTGTTTTTGTATATTTATATCAACTTTTCCAGCTTCAATTTTTGCAATATCTAAGATACCATGAATCATCTCAAGTAGATATTGTGAAGAATTTTCAATGTTTGAGACTATATCTAACTGTTCATCACTTAGTTTTTCATAAGTTATAAGGTACTGTGAAAAACCGATGATAGCATTTAGTGGAGTTTTTAACTCATGCGACATGTTTGATATAAAAGAAGATTTTGCCTCTGAGGCATCTATACTTTTGTCAGTTGTATTTAGAAGGGTATTAAAAGACTCTGCTAGTTTTCCTACCTCATCTTCAGAAGCCATATCCAAGTACCTTGAGTAATCTTTTGAGTGAACTATCTCATCTGTGATTAGAGTTAAATCCTTGATAGGTTTTACAATATAGCGAGAAAATTTCAACGATATAAAGATAACTAAAAGTAAAATAAATGGTGAAAGATAAAGCATAAATAGGTTGAAGTTATAAAAAAAAGCTAAAGCAGTGTGTTTCTCAACTGCATAAAAAATATACCAATCTTTAAGCATGTTATTCATCTTTTTATATACAACTAAATCTTTTTCAATATTTATACTGTCTTTAGTAGATTTAATCACAATACTCAATCCATTATTTGAGCCAATATATAGAGAACTTTTTGGGTTATACATATAAGCATTTGCATCTTTTTTATGTTCAAAATATACTTTTAGATTTTCCAAACTATACTTTAAAATTAAATAACCAAGAGATTTTTTACTATCAAAACTAGCATAAACTTTTGCGTACATAAAAAGCTCATCAGCCTCTATAAAACTTCCTTTTTGAAATTTAAAACTATTTGCACCAAAAAACTTTTTCTCTAAAAGTTCTATATTAGATGAGGCTAAGATATTTGCATCTTTATCTACAAAGAAAAAATCTAAATCAAGTTCATAATCATCTTTTTTTTGTTTTAAAAGTCTTGATACTCTTTTGTCTAAATCTTGAGCTAAAACATCATCCATAACTTCAAGCCTAGCTAAAAAAGAAACTTCCTTTGAAAGTGAATTTAAATGTGTATCTATAAGCTTACTCATAACCTCAACTTCGTGATGTTGATCAGAGATGAGTTTTTTTACAATCTGTGTCTCACTTAAAACAAGTGTATATACTAAAAATATCAAAAAGGGTAAAAAACCAATAGTTAAAAAAGATATAAGTAGTCTATTTGCAAGAGACTTTTTAAAAAAATTAAACATTATTTTTCACTTTTTCCATCACTAAATTTATATAAAACCTTTATAGATTCATCTATATTTTCAATCTTAACATAAGTTATAGCACCTTGGACATTTTTTACAAAAGCTAAGGCACTTTTTTGAGATTTCATAGTTACTGGTGGTCTAACTCCTAGGTAATGTTTTTTAATCCAGTAAGATTTTAATCTTTTTTTACTCATATGTAAGAGTTCTTTTTCAAAATTATCTCTAATATTTGAAGAGGATGGAAGATTTACGGGAACTATATGTTTGCTATTTATGTGTGTAAGTTTTTTTAAGAAAATGGCTTTAATCTGTAAAGGGCTTAGTTTATCTAACAGGCTGTTTGATACAACTGCATACTCTTGTGCAAAACTAGATAGTACAAAAGCTAAAAACAAGCCTATTAACTTCATTAAAATAAAACCGATAAAGAGAAGATAAACTGATTTTCATCGTTGATAGTATGGAGTTGATATTCACTCTTTAATGCTATTGGATAAAGTGGCCTATATGTGTAGCCAAATATAGCAATAGCATCATCTAAGTTTTGTCTTTCAATCTCAAAAGATTCTAAACGAATAATCCCAATATGTTGTTCACTAAATCTATACAAACCTTGAACATATCCAGCATAGTTGTGTTCATTATACTCTGAGCGTTGAGCACCAACTTCTGCTAAAAACTGATAGTTATCATCTTCGTATCTAGCTGAGAGCAAAGCATAAGTATAGTCATCCTTACTTCTATTTGCAAAGTAACCAAGATTTGCTTTAAAAGTGTAGTTATCTAACTCATAACTAATACCAACTCCGTAGTGTTTTACCACATCATAGTTATTATACTCGTCATCTATTGTTGAGTTGTCTTGAAAAATCAAATCTACTTTTATTTCACCATCTTCAAAAGAGTTATAACCAACATCAATACCCGTAGTAAATTTTGGAAAAATCACATCTATCACAAGTGGACTAGAACTTGTCTCCCGTAAAACATTTATAGGCATAAGATTCCAAAAACCAATAGGCGAGTTATACTTACCAAGTCTAAGTTGATAATTATCGTTGATATTATAATCTACATACATTCTCTCAACATATAGCTTTTCATTTTTAGTAGTTGTTTTAACTCCATTATCGTCTGTTTTTACATAAAGCTCTTTGAACTCTAACTCAAACATATATGAAAATGTATTTGTCCCACCATAAGATAAAAAGGCTATATCATCAACTCTAAACCTGTCTCTTTCATCTTTTTTTTGATAATCAAGAGAAAAATATCCACCAACGTAGATAGGTAAATCTCCAACTTGATAACCTTCACCGAGAACATAATCATCCTTAGCAAACAAAGATGAAAGTAAAAAAACAAAAACTAAAAAAAATCTCAAAATCTTTCCCTAAACAGTAAGTAAATAATTGCGTAGAGTATATCAAAAGCACCAACTAAAATCCCTAAAATATCTATGATTCCTAAATATGTTAAAGACAAAAACATAGTCCCGGTAATAATTCGTGCATAGGAAGTTAATCTTGCAAAAGTATGTGAATTTTCTCTAATGCCAAGAAGATGAATAATCCCAACAAAGCCCATAAAACCAAATACTAAATAATAATACGGTGAAAACGAAAGTCCAACAAGCTCAAAAATAGCCGAGCCAAAAAGAACTAAAAGCAAAGCTCCAAGACCATCTGATAAAAATCCACTTAGGTTATAAAGTTGTATAAGTGAGAGTCTTTTTTTATCAATTTTTATAGCTATAAAATAAAGTAGTCCAAATACTCCAACGATTCCTGCTAAAAGACGAAGCCACCACATAGCGATAATATCTACACTAATATAACCACCCTCATCTAAACCAGCTAAAGTTAGTGGTACAAAGATTAAAGCAACAACCCAAAGCCAAAAATGTAAAAATTTTTTTGGTAGTTTATAAAAATAGCTAAGAGTTGAAAGCCCCATAAACAAAATCCCAAGAGCCATAGCGAGATGGGCATGGGCGATTACTAAGTCATTTTTGTGAATAGCAGCGCGGACATCTGGAAAAAACAAAATATTTCCCTGAATCATCACAAACAAAAAAGCCCAAATAGATATAACAAGATATGGTGTTCGTTTTAAAGTTAAGTCAGCATCTTTACACCATCTCATAAGTAGAGGAAGATAAGCAAAGGTCATCCACTGAGCTACCCACTCTTCAGTATAAGATAAATCTCCACGAACTATGCGAGTTGTAACAGAGAGTGCATAAACAGCCAGAGGAAGTATCCAAAATATATGCCATTTTGGTGTAAAATTCTCTTTTGCATGAAGCTTAACCAACAAGTAAAAAAGAGGAATGAGTGTAAAACTCATACCTAAAGTATTATCTCCATGTGGCCCTATAAGAGTTTTTTCAACCTGACCAATATCTGGATTCATCAAAACTAAAAGTGCGATAGGTGCTGAAAAAAGAGCAGCTTTTGCAACTTTTACCCACATTGGTGGAGTTTCATACTGTTTAATGATTTTAAAAATAGCGATTATGTAAAAAATCCCACTCCCTGCTAGTAAAAAGTTCAACTCATAGGTAAAATCATAAAAAGGAAGTCCACGTTGAATACCCAAAGATATAGACACAACTGCCATAAACAAAAATATATGCCAAAGTAAAAAGTAGTTGCGCAGAGGCACTACTGCATCACTCAAGTCTAGCTTATCCTTAGCAAAAAGTGCAAAAGGTAAAAGAGACATTGCAAGCATTATAGGTCCATAAAGCATCAATGTGATGTGAAGAGACCTAGTAGTTGTAGTGTTTAAAAGTGTGTTATCAAAAAGTGAAAAACCTACAAGTTGAGCAGCATAAAGTGCACCAAAAAAGACAGAAGCTAAAAATATCCAAGCCCAAGTATTTACCGTATCGTTTATTAAATTATAAAATTTTTCCATCTCTCATCTTTATAGTTGAAGTTGCAAAATCAGATATTGCACTATCGTGTGAAGCTACTACAACTGTAGTACCTCTCTCTTTTGCTTTTGTTAAAAGCTCATAAACTATTTGTGTATTTTTAGAGTCTAAACTACCAGTTGGCTCATCTGCAAAAATAATCTCAGGCTCATTTATAAGAGCCCTTGCTACTGCTACACGTTGCCTTTGTCCACCTGAAATCTCATTTGGATAACGCTTACTTAAATCATCTATTCCCAAATCTTTTAAAAGTGCTGTGATATTTTTCTTTTTACTTTCATGTGCAGCCAAAGCAATGTTTTCTTCTACTGTTAAATAGTTTATAAGATAATGAAACTGAAATATAAAACCAATTTTTTCTTGACGAAATTTATCTATATTCTGTATATTTTTTATTACCTCAGAATCAAGTTGTATTTCACCAGTACTTGGATTTAATAGGGTTGAAAGACATGAAAGCAGTGTTGATTTTCCAGAACCACTTTCACCACTTAAAAACACAAAAGAGCCTTTTTCTATCTCAAAATTTACATCAAACAAAACTTGCTCTTGTCCATAAAAGTGCGATATATTTGTTACTTTTATCATGAGCATCCTTGATTTATTAGAAGTATTGGGTCTGTTTTTGCAGCTATATACGCGGGAATAAGTGAGCCAAGAACAGCCATAAATACAGTAGATAAAAACACATATAAAGAGATTTCAAAAGATAAACTCCCACTCACATAACCTTGTAAGGACGCTATATGAGGCAGAATTTCTAAAATACAAAAGGAGAGTAAAAAAGCAAAAATATAAGCAGATATACTCATGATAACAGTTTCATAAAAAAGATTTTTCATGATAAACATACGACTTTTTCCAAGTGCACGCATGATTCCAAACTCTTCTTTACGGGAGTTTACTATCATACTCATAACAGAAGCTATGCCCATAAGCCCCATAGCAAAAGCCAAAGATGAGATAACAAAAGATGAGTTTTCTATGATTTTAAACTGGTTATACTCTTTTACAAAATCTTTAGTAGTTTTTACTTCTATGTCGTCATCCAACTTCGAAATTTGTTCAGCTATTGTGTCTGTGAAATTAGGAGAAGAGGAACTTACTAAAATAAATGAAGCTGAACGAGAAAACATTTTACCTGCATCTTTTATATTCATAACAACTCCACCACCTTCAAAGCCAACATCACTAGAAAATGAACCAGTTATTTTAAACTCTTTATTTCCTATTTTCACCATATCTGAACGAAATTGTTTTGCAATTGTATTACCTAAAATCACTTCACCACTCTTAGGGTAAGTTCCATTTAACAGTTTATAATGACTAAGATGATTTTTACTAACTCCATAAATACCTGCTATTGGAAGATGCCCAACTGGTGATGCTCCAACTATCATGGCGTAAGATGATTTTACATTTTGAAGTTTATTTATTTTTTCAATCAGCTTTATATCTACGTTTGAGAAAAAAGTATCAGCTATACCTTTTTGAGTTATGATTATATCGCCATCTGTATTTATCATCTTTGAATACATCCCGATAATTCCTTGCGAAACTGAAGAGATCAGAAAAATTGCCATAACAGCAATAGTTATAGATGAAAAAATCAACATTGACTTAAATGGGTTCTTTTTTAGTGCTTTGTATGAATTCATAATAGTAGTTTATCCTATAAGTATGAATCCTTTATGAAGATAAATTACTTTAGCAAGATACTAGATATAAATAATACCTGAAGTTATTTATGTTATTATTACATCATATAATGATAGGGATTTTTATGGACTTTACGCCTGTTTTACGAGAAACTTTTTCTATACAAAAAACTCTTATGGAGTTTGCCATTGATAGAAAAACAGAATCTAAACTACTTGATTTTGAACTATTAGATCATGAGACTTTTATTAAAAGGGTTGGTGAAGATGAGCAAAAGATAAATGATACGACATCTATTACAAGCCAAGACCTAGCAAATGAAACATGCATAATAACTCAAAAATATAATATAAAGATCTTTGCAAAAAAACAAAATACATCTCAAAAAATAAAAACAAAACTATCAGCTAATAAACTTAAAACAAAAATTATAGCAACAATCGAAAAAGGTAGTATTTTCGAATCTGGACTGGATTTAACTAGGGCTTTAAAAGATTTAATATGGTACAAAAAGCTTCAAGGAGGGCTTTTTATAGATATATTTGAACCATTTTTAGATAAACAACTCACAAAACTTGTAGATTTAGTCCCTATAAACAAAGCTATAACAAAAGATATAAAATTTACAGTAGCTCTTGGTCTAGATGCTACTTTACCAACAGATGCAAAACTAGAAAAAATTTATGAACTTAAAAAACAAGATTCACAAAGTATTATCGAAGGTGTTGATAAAGATGAACTAATTTTTGTTTATACGAAACAAAAAAAAGGTTCTAATGGTAGGGCTTGTAATGCAAAATTTATCACAGTAAGAGCGCCAAGAACAGTTGAACCAACTCCAATAATAGATGAAAGTATATACACAAAAGAGCTTAATGATATCATAGAATACTATGCAAATACAGATGGATATGTAGAGGAGATAAACAATAAATTTAGAATCTCACATAATTTAAAAATAGATAGTACAGACTTTAAGGCAAGTGGAAACATAGAAACTGGCGAAGACAAAGATATATCTGTACATATTGCACATTCACAAACTCATAGTGAAGATGCCGTTGGTGGTGGTGTCCATATAGATGTAAAAGAGTTAAATGTTGATGGCTCAATAGGTGCAAATGTAAAAATATCAACCAAAGAGTTAAACATAGATGCCCAAACTCATAAAAAATCTACACTTGAGGTAGAAAACACAGCAAATGTAAAACTTCATAGAGGGGACTTAAAAGCAAAAGATGCAAATGTAGAGATGTTAGAGAGTGGAAAAATAGTAGCAGATAATTCCATACACATCAAACAGATGCTAGGTGGGGAAGCTATTGCACCAATAGTTAGAGTTGATTCTGTACTTTCAAACTGTACTATTATTGCTTCAAAATCTATAGAAATTAAAAGTATTGCTGGTGAAAACATCAACTTAATCATAGATGCAGATAAAATACAAAGCTATCATAGCGACTTAGAAAATTTAATCGCAAATATAAAAGAGTTTAAAACTATACTTAGAGAAAAAAAGAAAAAATTTGAAGATGACTTTAAAGAACATAGTTCTCAAATAGATAGAGTAAAAACGTTTAAACTACGAATACTTAAAGCTCAAAAAGATGGTAAAAAACCTATGAAGCAAGATATGATACGTATAAAAGATTACAAACGAAAAGCTGAAAGTTTAAAAACCACTCAAAGTGAACTCAAAGAGATGGGTAGTCAACTAGATGGTATGGAGATTGAACTTAGTAAAATGTACGAGATAGACCTACATGCCAAAGTGACTTGTCTTGGAACTTACAATGGAGGGCAAAATATAATATTTGTAAATCCAAAAAATAAAGAGGAAGTTAGACATCACCCAAATGGGCATATTAAAGAGATATCTCTAACTCTAAATCAAGATGGACAAAGAGTTATAAAGTTAAACTAACAAATAACTACTGACTTTATCTCTGTCATCTCTTCGATAGCAAAACGAGGACCTTCGCGACCAACTCCACTTAGTTTTACACCACCATAAGGCTGAATATCAAAACGAAGTGTTGGCATATCGTTGATTATAATCCCACCAGCATCAAGCTCATTTATAGCTCTTTGTGTTAATGCTAAATCATTTGTAAAGATTGAAAACTGTAAACCATATGGTGAATTATTCATTCTTGGAAGTGCATCATCAAAGTCTTTTACTTTTACAAGTGATACTATTGGTGCAAATACCTCTTCACAAACTATCGCCATATCATCTCTAACATTTGCCATGACACATGGGTGGAACATTCTTCCTTCGCGATGAGGCTCTAGTAGTGCTTTTGCACCCTCTTCTATGGCAGACTCTACCCAACTCATTGCACGAGAAGCTGCTTCATCATCTATAAGTGGCCCTAAAAAAGTATCATCTTCATAAGGTGACCCAATTACTAATTTTTTAGTCTCTGCTGCCATTTTTGAAGCAAATTCATCATAAATATCTTCATTTACATATATACGTTGAAGAGAGATACAAACCTGACCTGAGTTTACAAAAGCACCAAGAGAACAACGCTGTGCTGCTAAATCTAAATCAGCCGTTTTATCTATGTAAGTTGCCGCATTTCCACCAAGTTCTAAGCCAATTTTTTTAATACCTGAATTTTTAGTAATAATCTCTCCAACAGGAACTGAACCTGTGAAACTTATAACTCGAGGAATATCTGAAGTTATTAAAGCAGAACCAACTTCAGCATCACCATAAACAACACTTAGTGCATCTTTTACCGCATACTCACTCTCTACAAAAAGTTTAGCAAATTTATATGCCGTTAGTGGAGCTTCTGGTGTTGGCTTTAGTACCACTGTATTTCCAGCCACAAGTGCAGGTCCAAGTTTATGAGCGACAAGATTTAGTGGAAAGTTAAAAGGTGTAATAGCTACAATAACTCCAGCAGGTACTCTTGAAAAATATGATATTGTCTTTTTACCACTAGCCATTGCATCAGTATTTATAGTCTCCCCATGCATAGTACGCATAGTCTCAGCAGATAAAGTAATAGTCTCAATACATCTATCAACCTCTACTCTTGCAAAACTAATAGGTTTACCAACCTCATCAGTAATAGTCTGAGCTATATCTTCTTTATTTAACTGTAATTTATTTGCAACATCTAAAAGCCAGTTACATCTTTGTGAAAGCGTAGATGCCTTTGCAGTAGTAGTTGCATCTTGCGCAATTCTTAGTGCTTTTTTCACATCACTTGCATCACATATAGGGGCAGTTGAAACCACTTCACCACTATATGGACTTTTTCTCTCACTTAAGTTTTCTTTATCAGCTTCTGTTGAGCCAAAAAATATTTTTGCATTCATAATTTACCTATATTATTTTTCTATATTTTAACAAAAATTACTTCAAAAGAATCCAAAAACTTTCACCTTTTTTAATAAATGATGCAGTAGTTAAACTAATAGCTGGATCAAATCCACCTGATGGAGAGTAGATATACCAAGCATTATTTTTATAAACTAAAAGATATTCTATAGATCTTGCTGGTGAAAGAGTTCCAATAGTTGATAGAATTTCAGATATAAGTTGATCTTTCATATTTGCTCGTAAGTACCATTCTCCTTTAGCCATCCCAACATAATTATTAATTGCATCTGAATCATCATCAAATGGTATTGCAATTGTTTTAGCGGAATTTGAGTTTATAAGTACTCCATCCAATGGGTTTAATATATAAAATTTATTTATCCCATAACCTGAATCTAGCGCAGAACTATTCCAATATTGCCATCCCTCTTCATATTTTAAAAGAGTATCTGTACCAAATACATCTTGTAAAGTATAGTTTTGATTACACATAGTGTAGTTTCCATCTTGGTAAACACTACTATCGCATAAGGCTTTTGTATGTATAAGAGAAAAATAGCTATATCCAGCAGGTACAATTTTATCTATAGATGGATTAGTTGCGAAAGAATCATATAAATCATTTTTTGCAGCTTGATCTAAAAATAAGTAACTATACTCTTCCCCCGCAGCTATATATTCTCCATGTTTAACAACACCAGAATCAAGTACAAATACTTCCTCTTCTTTATAATAATTTACAGTTCCAATAGCTGTACTAACATTAAGCCCAGATACATCTAATATTAATACCTCTTTGGAATCTACTGTAGTTATATTCCAATCCCAGCCTTCACCTGTAGTAGTTCCATCCTCATTAACTTCATACCATTCTCCAGATTTGTTAATTATATCTGCGGCTAAATCTCTATTTATATTATCCAATAAAATAAATTTATCTCTTGCATAACTTCTCATAATCCCTTCATTAGTTTTACCAGCTACTTGATCTAACATAAAATCAGCCAATGACGAATATGGACCATTTGGCCAACCCGCGATAGCATGAGGATCAACATCTAAATAATCACTTGTTTGTGCTACATATACTTTTCTACCATTACCAGAAAATGTAGGTGTTGAACCAAATACATTACTATACGCAGACATTAAATCATTATAATCATTAGTAGAGCTATCAAAAGCAAAAGTACCTGTCATATCATTTAACTCTGTTGATATAAATATACTTCCGTTTATATCTTCTATTTCTCGAAAGTGTGTAAAGGTTGAAGCTACAACTTCTGCTTTTTCTATCTCTATCTCTTGTGTAGAATTATACTCCATATATGAGTTAAACATATATAAATCACCTGTAAAGGGTGTAGTATGAGTAGCCGTTGTACCTGTTGCTTCTTTTATAGATATAACATCGTACTCATTATTTATACCTATCATAAATTCTCTATATATTTGAGAACTTGTGTTTATGTCTGTTAAGGTTACTCTTACTCCTGTATTTCCTATTGTGGTTGCATTTATTATTTCAAACCTCATAGTTGAACCAATATTAGCAGCTACACTTCCTGAAGGATCTATCAAAATAGATGTAGAGTTACCTATTAGCGTAACATTAATATCTATAATATGTCCATCTGTACCATTTACATCAAAAGGGATTGAAAAAGGTGCGAAATTTGGATTTCTATAGTGGTTATATATTGGAGGAGTTAAATACAATGGATCTATTATAAAATTACTAGCACTAGTATTGAAGTTAAATATATTTAGCGTATCACTTATAATGGTTTTAAAAGCAGCACTACTATCATAAGATTGATAAAATTTTCCGTCGCTAAAATTTACCCACCAACTTTGTGCAAAACCAGAAGTGTTTGTATCTACACGCATAGAAAAATTTTGATCAAGATTATACACAAGGGAACTTACATTATTATCCCCATCAAGATAAGTATAGCCAGGATCTATTATTAAATTTTCAGCATTACCATCTTGTCCTATTATGTAGATTTTTGTAATATTTTGATCTATTAAACTAAGATTTGAAAGATTTAATGTTAGAGTTGTAAATGTATTATAATACTCTATTGCACCAATATCACAAGTACTGCCTTGCGGACGTAAGGTTGAGATTTGATCACTTGTTACAGTAGTGCCGGTTATGTCAGTACAACTACCAGTATCAATAAGTGGAGAATTATCTTGTACTTCATGTGAATAAGTAGACCCGTTTAATGCAAGATTATTCAGCATTGGATCTGTACCATTTATATCACCAGTTGTGAAACTAATAGTTGCATTTTGATCTGTACCAATAAGATTATATCCATAAGAGTTAAAACTACCAAAAATATCTGGTCCATGATTTTCAAGGTCTATATTATTCGCAATAATAGTATTTTTAATATTTACATTACCGCCTCCATTATTTATTCCTCCACCACTAGCCATGCCACCACCAAGACCTGAAATATTAAAAGCTATTGTAGAATTAGATATATTCATATCTCCATCATTATAAATACCACCACCATCAACCGAATAATTCGAGGAGATTGTTGTATTAAAGATACTTGTATTTGAACCAGAGCTTGTGTAAATTGCACCACCTGCTACTGAAGAATTATTATCAAAAAAACTTGATTCTTTAATATTCATTATCGCACTATTATAAATAGCACTACCATTACCATCCATTATTTGGTTATTGTAAAAATTTGAATTTATAATACTAAGAGAACCAGCGTTTCTTACACCTGCTGAACCATATGCAGAAATAGTACTGTTTATATTATCGCTTATATTGGAATCACTTATTGTCAAACTTCCGAGATTGTCTATTGAAGTTACTTGACCCAAATTTGTAGAGTTATAGCTTACAGTTGAATTTGAAATAGTCAAAGAGCCTGTATTTTTTATACCTGCAGCATCTCCACTAGAATTATTAGTATTATCTTTTATACTAGAACTATCTATAAATAAATTTCCATTATTTACAATTGCCACGTTATCTATTACATTATTTATCATCATATTTGAAATACTTACTGAAGTGTTAGTATTAATTGTAAACAACGAATTTAGATTTATTGTATTAAAATCAAGATTTAGTATTCCTGGACCATTAATTGTTATATTTTTATCAATAACATAGCCAGAAGATGGTGGAGAGATTGTACCAGTAACACCAAAACTAATTGCTGTATTATCTGTTGCACAAAAGATAGCATCACTTAATGATAAACTAGCTGTATCCGTACAATTATTGTCAGATTCATTAACTAAAGTAGTTACACTAAGCATAGACCCATAAATTGATCCACTTAAGGCTAATGCTGCAGCGATAGAAATAAATCCTTTTTCTGTAGTGTTAAACTTCATGACACACCTCCCCTTTTAACTTTCATCATCTTAGGTTTTTTATTTTTTACATAATTTAAATAAATCATCTCAAACCCATTTTCAAGATTTTCAACAAATAATTTTGTATTAAATAAAGAGCATACTTCTCTATTGTATCTAAGTTTAGTTATAAGTTTTTTTAATTTATTTTTATTACTTGCAAGACTAAGCACCAACTCCTTGTAAGATTCAAAATCTTTTACAATCAACTCCTCTAAACCAATTGCACTAAGTATACTAGAAGCAACTCTTGAAGCAAACCGATTACCTTGACATGTGATTACAGGAATCTCTGCATGAAGTGCATCAACAGTGGTTGTGTGAGCATTACAATAATAAGTATCTAAAAATATATCTGCATTTTTTATCCTTGCTAAATGTTGCTCTTTAGGAAGGGATGAAGCAAAAACTAAACGCTTAGAATCTATACCTAATTTTTCTGCTTCTTTTTTAAGATTTTTAATTACAAACTCATTAGAGCTATACAACCATAATATAGAGTTTTCAACTTCTTTTAAAATACTCATCCAAAGTGAAAATATTTTAGGCTCTATTTTATAAGCTGTATTAAAACAACAAAAAACGAAAGTATCTTCTTTAAGTCCACACTCTTTTCTTGAAGGTATTTTTTTAGATATTTCTTGTTCATCATTGGTTATAAAATATGTATCAGGCATATATATAAATTTTTCACTAAAAGACCCTTCCTCCTCTTTGGGAGTAATTATTTCATCTGTAATTATATAATCAATAAAATCACACGCCATTGTTCCAGGATAGGCATGATACTGAACTTGAATTGGAGCGGGCCTATATGAAAATATTTGAGATCTTGCCCCAGATATATAACCCTGTAAATCTATTACAATATCAACTTTATTATCATATATTATTTGTGCTGCATCTATATCGCTAACTTGCGAAATATCAACAAATTCATCTACATCTTTAAGTACATTTTTAAAATATTTACTATCTGCATCATAATGCAAACCAAAAAGATAAATATCAAACTTATCTCTATTATGAAGAGAAAAAAGCTTTTGTATATTTTGCATAGTTGGATGGTTAAACAGATTAGCACTTACATATCCAAGTCTTATTTTTTTACTCTTTCGTTTTTTATGAGTAAATATTTTTTCATCTGTTTTATAGATAGTATTGTCTGTATATTTTTTTATAAGCTTAAACTGTGTTTGTTGTGAGTAATCTGTTAGTTTTGCTACAACTGCAAAAGGGTCCATTAGTGTAGTGCTAAAACTATCAAGTGTCTCTTTTACCAACAAACTTTGCAACTCATCAATTCCATCCCAGTCACACATTTCACGTTTAACATCAAAAAGAGAGTTAAGTGCATACACATTTGTTAACTTAGGTAATGTAAGTGCTTTTTGAAAAAACTCTTTTGCTTTATCAAGTTTTTTTACTTTCTTATACAAATATCCAATATTATAAAAAGCATCGCCATAGTTTGGGTTACATTTTATAGCTGCTTCATAACATTTAAAAGCTTCGTTATAATTATCATTTTCTGTAAATAAATTTCCCATATTATTGAATGCTTCAGAATAATTTGGATTTAGCTTCAAAGCTTTTTTATAACAATCCAACGCCTCTTGTGAATTGTCTTTTGAACTCTCTCTTAGAGAATTAGCAAGGTTATTTAAAGCTTCTGGATAATTTGGATTTAGTTCAAGTGCTTTTTTAAAACTAAGGATAGCTTTTTCAAACTGTTTTTTTTGATGATGAACAAGTCCAATATTTGAGTAAAAACTTGCAATATTTGGATTTAGTTTTATGGCCTTTTCAATTTGCACTATAGCCATATCAAATTGATTTTTTTGATATGATAGCACCCCTAGAAGGTGCCATGCATCAAAATTTGATTTATCTTTTTTTATAATTTGTTTATAGATTCTTTCTGCTTTGGAAAGATTTTTTTCTTGGTGGTATTCTATAGCCTTATCCAAAGTTTTATTTAAATAATTCATAGATACCTCCTAGTTAACTTATTAACCCCCAATATCAGATAAAAGAATCCAAAAACTTTGATGTCTTGGGATTTCTGATATTCTAGGTATAGATGGATCA
>CAZZAZ010000006.1:0-25532 GCA_964652355.1 uncultured Sulfurimonas sp.
GAACCCCCGAATGGTAGCACCAAAAGCTACTGCCTTACCGCTTGGCGATACCCCAGTATTGTAGTTATATTTGAAAATTGGTTGCGGAAGCAAGATTTGAACTTGCGACCTTCGGGTTATGAGCCCGACGAGCTACCGAACTGCTCTATTCCGCGGTGTTTACAAACTCTTGTATGTGTTTGTGAGCCGAAATTATAGACAAAATTTTTTGCATTGTCAAGAGGTTTTTGCTTAAATTTATAAATTTATTATATAATCACGATAATTAAATAAAAGAGATAATTATGACACCAACAGATAGAGTAAAACAAGCGATAAAAGAGATTAAAAAAGGTAATATGGTTATCATGATAGATGATGAAGATAGAGAAAATGAGGGTGATTTAGTTTACGCTTCCGTTTTTTCATCTCCAGCTCATGTAAACTTTATGGCTACTCATGCTCGTGGACTTATTTGTGTAGCTTTAAGTAATACTATTGCTACAAGACTTGATTTAAATCCTATGGTTAGTTCTAACACATCCTCATATGAAACAGCGTTTACAGTGTCAGTTGATGCTAAAGATGCTTTAACTGGTATCTCAGCTGGAGAGAGAGATGATACTATCAAAATACTAGCAAATCCAATCTCACATGCAGATGATTTAGTAAAGCCTGGTCATATATTTCCTTTAATTGCCAAAGATGGTGGAACACTAGTTCGTACTGGTCATACTGAAGGTAGTGTTGATTTATGTCGTTTAGCAGGTCTAAGTGAATCTGGAGTGATTTGTGAGATTATAAAAGAAGATGGAACTATGGCTAGACGTGATGACCTAGATATTTTTGGTGAAAAGCATAATTTAAAAACTGTTTTTATATCAGATATAGTTGAGTATCGTTTAGCAAATGAAAGGCTTGTAAATGAAATATCACAAGATGAGATAGAGTTTTTTGGTACAAAAGTTAAAAAGTTTGTATATGTAGATCATGATAAAATAGAACATACAGCTATAGTTTTTCATAGTGTTGGAGAAACTGCAAATGTTCGTGTACATAATGTTATAACAGATATAGAACTTCTTTTAAATCAAGAAAAATATAACAACCTTATAAATTCTATTGATTATTTGAAGAAAAATTCTGGTGTATTAATTTTTATGAACAAAGCTGTACATAATGATAATGCAGCAATGAAAGAGATAGGTACTGGTGCTCAAATACTAAAAAATCTAGGTGTTTCAAAAATGAACTTGCTAACATCTGCTAAAACAACAGAACTTATAGGTCTCAGTGGCTTTGGTTTAGAGGTAAAAGAGACTATAAATATATAAATCTATTCTTCTGAATAGGCTTGATTTTTACCATTTTGTTTAGCTTTATACATATAGTCATCTGCAGTTTTCAGCATATTGTCTAATTCATCTATTTTTGATGTAACTCCTGCTGATATTGTAACTGTTAGTTTTAATTTTATATCAATTATTAGTTCAGTTTCTGCTACCTTCTTGCAAATACTATGCATAACCTCCATAGCTTTTTCATGAGTACAGTTTGTTAAAAGTATTACAAATTCTTCCCCGCCAAATCTTACACATATATCAGACTCTCTTATAGATTCATTTAGAATATTGGCTACATGTTTTAAAGCTCTATCTCCGACTTCATGTCCGTAAGTGTCATTAAACTTTTTAAAGTTATCTATATCTATCATGGTGATAGACATACCTTGTTTGTTTCTTCTTGAAAGTTTAAGTATAGTTGTACCAGCTTCATAGAAGTATGAACGGTTATGAAGGCCAGTTAAAAAATCTGTTGTAGCCATATTTTTTATCTTTCTAAACATTGTTAATGTTTTTAAGGTATTTGATACTCTAGCGATGAACTCTTCATTGAAAAAAGGTTTTGGTATGTAGTCATTTGCACCAGCTTTTAAAAATTTAGCTATCATATTTGTATTTTCTGTACCCGACAATATTAGCATTGGTAAATCTTCCATCTGAAATTTCGCACGAACACGCTTAAGTAGTTCATAGCCATTCATATTTGGCATCTCGTAGTCAGATATGATTAAATCTACTTTTTTTGATTTGGTATCTTCTAAGTAAGACCAAGCCTTTTCTCCATCTGTAAAGGTAATATAGTTTAAATTTTGAGCATCTAAAAGTATGGATAATGTATGAATTATTATTTTAGAATCATCAACAAGCATAATATTGAAATTTTTGTTTTCAATAACTCTTTGAAGCGTATTTAAAACAACATTACCTTTTGAGTTACTGTTGATAAGTATATAGTCTGTAGCTGAGTATTTAAGTATCTCTTCTCTTGTTTTATCATCATCCTTTGATGTTAACACGATTACTATTTTTTCATCATCAGTTAGTTTATTTATAAGCTCACTATTTTTACTGTTGTGCCTTATTATATATACATTGTATTTATCTAAATCATCATAATCTTTTATACTATCAGGGTCATTTATGATTTTACAATTAAAATCTAAATTAGATTCTAAGTTATTTTGAATTCTGCTTGCTAGTCTAATATCATTGTCTATTATTAATGCATTATTAATCATATTAAATCCTCATTTGATTTAGATTTAGTGTACAATATTTAATATATAATAAATCTAAATTTTTAAAAAATAGGCTAAAAATGTCAAAATATATATACATATATATAGTTGTGAGTCTTTCTTTACATGCTCAACTTATTACTAGGACACAAGTTCTAATGTCAACCTTTGTAAGTATATCGGTAGATAAAAAGTATGATAAAGAGCTTGAAAAAGCTTTTGATATTATGAGAAATGTTGAAAATTCATTATCATCTTATGATTCTACGGCTACAGTTTTTTTACTAAACAAAAATAAAAAAGTTAAAATAGATAAAAATACATATGAAGCCTTAGTTTTATCTACAAGGTACTATAAAGAGAGTGATGGATATTTTAATATCGCTATAGGATCAATTACTAAAGATATGTATAGATTTGGAGAAGATGAGCGTTTAGTTCCTTTAAGTAACTTACAAAAGACAGATGTTGATTTTTATGGATTGAAGTTTAACAAGAAAGAGGCTTTATTAGCTGATGGTATAAAAATAGATTTAGGTGGAATGGGGAAGGGTTTTAGTGTTGATAAGGTTGTAAAGTATTTTAAACAGCAGGGGATAAAAGATGCAGTGATAAAAGCTAGTGGAGATATAAGATGCTTAGGTATATGTAATGTTGATATACAAGATCCATTTTCTGATGGCTTTATGATGAGCTTTAAAACTACAAAGGATAACTTAGGAATTAGTACAAGTGGTACATATAACCGTTATGTTAAATCTCAAAAATATAACCATCTTATCAATCCAAAAAAGAAAAAATCTCAAGATAAGTTTGTTTCTATCACCTTAGTTGGTGCTATCCCAAGTGCTGATTTAGATGCTTATGCCACGGCAGCTAGTGTAATGCCACTACAAAAAGCTTATAGTTTTTTAGATTTAATAAATGTAGCATATATAGTCGTTCAGAGCGATGGAGTTGTTAAAAAAGGTGGAGATTTGGAATTAATTATCTTTAGTGATACTTTGAAAAAGTAACCAAGATATATATACTGTTAAAATTAAAAATCCAAAAAATGAAACTATTTTAACATAAGCAAAAAACTCAAAGCCACTTAAAATTGCAAATGGTGAAAACATCTCGAGCATAGCTATAATGTATGTGCTAGTGATTAAGATAATAGTACTTTTTTTATATTTGTGTTTCGTAAAAACTAAAAAATGTAGAAGTACCATAGATAAGAGACCAAAAACAAAGATATGTGGGAGTATAATCTTTAAGACACCAATATAGCCTTTGGACGGTATAAATTTTTCTTCACTTCCAAGATAATATTCTAAAATAGATGTAGCAGAAAAACCTATTTTATTTTCAAAAAGCATAATAGCACTTGTAATTAAAAGAAGTATGAAAGCTAAATAATAGAGTATAGAAAGTTTATATACTTTTTGCATTCAGTTTCCAAAATGAATATAGTATTATGTACGTAGCCATAGCATGCCAAGAGAAAAATGCAAAAACATAAACATTTACAAAAAAATCAGATATATAATAAGCTAATGGAAGTGCTATAAGTGAGAGTAGGGCAGATACCATTAGTAAGTTTGTTAGTATCATTCTACTTCGTTTAGATACCCTAATGAATATGGCACTAATCGTAAAGAGTATCATCATTATGAAAAATATTTCAGTATGCCAAAACTCTAAAAAAGTAGATTCTGTTATTGGATCTATATATTCATCTTCATTTCCAAACAGTGTAGTACTTACAGATTCAACAGATATACCAAAACTAGAGTCCATAACTAAAATATTTGATATAAGATAAAGAAGTACAAATACTAAAAAACCTTTTAGTATCAAACTCATTACTGAGTTTGTTTGAATGTTTTTTACAAGGGTAAATTTCACTATTTACCTTTAAGTATCTCATTATATATTGCAAGTGCAATTCTTGAGCCATCTACTATGCTTCTAGCACTCATAGTAGCACCTGTTATAGTTGGAATGTCTTTTCCAACAACAAAGCGTTTATCTGCACTTACATTGTCAAATTGAGCTATCCAAGTTTTTGAAGGGATATATTCTGTTGGTTCATTAAATGCAATTATCTCTATACTTTTAAGGATTGAATCTTTACTTATGATGTAAAGAATAACAGCATTCTTAGAACGCACTTTTTTACTTACTAGTACACCGTAACCAACAATTTTTTCATTTTTAGTAGCAGTAAAAACTCTAAATATTTTACTTTTTAGTTTTGCTTTCGCATCTTTACTTACTGCTTTTGCTTGAGCACTTGTTAGCATAATATTTTTTTTAGTAACTTTAGTTTTTTCACCAAAACTTAGAATCATAGCGTCTATGGGTGAAGTTATCATTTTTGCGTTTAAAGGTAAAATTAATAATAATACTAAATAGATATATTTCATGTTGTTCACTTTATTTATTTTTTGGGATTGTATTGTTTAAATGTTTTTTTGTCATTGAGTTATATCAAGTATATGGCAAGCTAGTTTATAAAACTAGCTTCGATACTCTATTTCTGCCAGTACCTTTTGCCTTATACAGTTCATCATCAGATAATGATATTATTTTATCCATATCTATCTTTTCATCAGGTTTAACTACTACTAAACCAATAGATGTCGTTACATACTCACTAGCTTTATTGTTTGTATGAACTATTTTCATGTTTTCTATATTTTGACAAAGTTTTTCTGCCAATCTATCACAATCTACTTCATTTTCTGTTGAGTAAAAAATACCGAACTCTTCACCACCAAGTCTAAAGCAAAAGTCACCACCTCTTTTGAATGTATCATGCATAGCTTGAGCAGTTGAACGAAGTACTTCATCTCCAGCTTGGTGCCCATACGTGTCATTATATTTTTTAAAGAAATCTAAGTCCATCATTAAAAATGCAAACATTTTATTGTCTCTTTTAGCACGAAGTCTTTCCTCTTCAAAGATACTAGCAAAATGACGACGGTTATAAAGACCAGTTAAAGTATCTGTTATAGACATTAGTTCCATACGTTTTTTATGTGAAGCATCATGCCAAAAAGATGAATAACCTATGATAGTCCCATTGTCGTTGAAATCTGGTGTTACAATAATATCTACCCAAAAATGACTTCCATCTTTATGACGATTTTTTAATTCACCTTGCCATGTTTTTCCATTTGTGATTTTCTCCCACATATCTGCAAATACTGCATCTTCTGTATCTGGGTGTCTAACTATGCTATGAGGTTGTCCTATCATTTCATCTAAAGAATAACCAGATATGCTGCATAATGCTTCACTTGCTTCAGTGATAACACCATTTAGGTCTGTTTTTGAAAGCATAATATGTTGAGATATTATTTTTAAAGATTTTTGTAGTGCTTCGTTTTGATATTCAAGCTCACCTTCTAGTGCTTTGTTTTTGTTTTCTGCTAGGCGTTTTTTACCAAGTTGTAAAAACATATATTCTGTTAAGAAGAAAACACCAACAAGTATCAGCATAGTTAGTCCTATTAGATAGAAAAATAGGTTGTTTCCAGTTTTAATTTCATCTTCTACTGGTATATAAATAGAGTTCATACCAACAATTTCACCGAGTTTATAGTTAAATCCACTAGAAGTTCCATAATGTTCAACTAAAGATGCTGGGGCAACTTCAGGGGTAGAATGACATCTCATACAAGATTTTGTATTTGGTTTTAATGGTATAGCATAATATAAATATGTTTTGTTGTCTTTTTGTACAAATTTTTTATACTCTTTTAGTCCATCATGATTCATTTTATATAATATATCTTTTTCAAAATCGTTAGCAGAATTTTCAGGATTTAAAGGGTTGGTAGATGAAAATTTAAATTCATGTGTTGGTTTATTTAAACGTTTTTGTTCTTGATTATAATAATAATGTATACGTTTTGTTATGTAACTACCAGATTGAAGTTTTGGATTAAAATAATCTTTTTCTATTTCACCAATATCTTTTAACTCTTGAACTGCTGTTTTTTGCTCATTTGACACAAAGTCTGTTATGGCTCTGTTAGTCATCAACATCATCTCTGTCTTAGACATAGCACTATCTAGTGTAGCTTTATTTGTCATAGATTTGAAGTACGCTATAAGTACTACAAGTGTTAGTACAAAACCAATTAGACGAAGTATAAACCATTTATTTTTAATATGAAGCATGAACATCTTTTTCCCTCTGTTAGTAGCTAACAGAATCTAGCATTATTTGTACCTAAATATTAGGATTTCTTATTATAGCGAAAAATAATATAGCATTTACACTTTGCAGAGTGTAAATGCTATATTTACATAGGAGATTTAGTATATAAATACTTTAGAAAATGAAACCTAAAGATGCACTAATAGTATCTTCATCGGTATTGATACCAGTTCTTTCATCTTTCATCGAATAGTCAAGTTTAAGTACAACTTGTTCATGTGGAAAATAGTTAATACCAAAAGTAGTAGTATCGATAGAGTCAACACTTCCCCCACCGAGTAACTCTTCTTGTGGAGATACAGATTCAAACTGTACAAATAAAGGTAGTCTTTGATTTATTCCACTTACTAGTGAGAACATATCATAACTTAAGTTTATAAAACCACCTTCAGCATCAGTTGCTTCACCGTTAGCATTTCCACCAGCTGCAAATGCTGCGTCATCATCACGGCTTGTTTGAGTATATACACCATAAGCTCTAAAAGGACCAACTTTATAATCAGCATGAATATCCCACATATCAATATCTGCATCTGTATAAACTGATGCACCAACTAACAAGCCATTTGTTCCTGTATAGTCAATTCTTGCAGCTACACCTAACCCTGGATCAGTATTTTCAAAAGAACCACCACGACCAGATCTAATCCATTTATCTCCAGTTTTTGAAGAATCAATTCCAGTAGCACCAACAACTTTATAACCCCAGCCTTCAGCTATTTCACCAAATACCATTAGACCAGATTCATGCCATGTAGATGGAATTAGGTATTTTGAAGTGTTTGGTCTTTGAACAGTGTTAAATAAAGTTGGTTCATGTCTTTCGTTGATAAGACCCATAGGCATTAACATATGACCAACTCTAAGGTTTATCTTTTCATTAAACAAAAAGTCAAGATACATAAACTCAACTATAACTTCTCCACCATCTCCAGCTTCAACTCCACCATGTTCAAACTCTAACTCAACATTTAAAATGATGTTATCAGTAAACTTGTAACCAATATAAGGAACAAATCTATATACATCTACTTTAGATGAGTTTGAAGCTCCATCGACAGATGTATGTGAGTAATACATTTCACCATAACCACCAATACTTAATGGAGATTTAGAATAGTAAACTTTTGATGCAGCTGCACCTAGACCTGCAAAAGATTTTGTAGTATCAACTTTTGTATAGTTAAAACCAGTTTTTAAATCACTTGTTTCATCTATAAGTGCTTGTGATTGCTCTTCAAGTTGAACAGATTTTTTTTCTTGAGCAATAGATTTTGCTTCAAGCTCTTGTGTTTTTTGCATAAGCATTTGTATTTGTTTTTTAAGTTCAGTTATCTCAGATGAGTTGTCTGCAAAAGCAGTAGTAGATACAAGCAGTGCTGCTGCTGCACTAAGAAGAAGTTTATTTTTTAATTGTTTCATTTTTACCCTTTGATTTATGATTTCAATAAACATTATCAAAATCATTTGATATCGAAAGTTTATACAAAAAAATCTTAAATGAATATTAAACTGATAATTATTATTAATTAGTTTACTTGAGAATTTTCTAAATAAATATTTTTTTATACTATTTCAGTTATAATCTGAAAAAATAAAAAGAGTATTATGAGAGAGATTTTTAAAAGAGTTGAAGAAGATGGTGAAGTACGTATAGAAGTGTGCTTAGATGCTAAAGAATCAAGTGAATTTAACCCATGGATACTCAGTGTGTTTATAAAGTACGATTCATATAATGATGCAGAAGATGGGTTAGATGAATTTTTTGAAACAAAAGAATCACTTATCATTGCACTAGAACACGATGAAAAAACAAAGTATGTTGGTAATAGACTTGTTGGCGAGTGGAGTGAACTTTACTTTTACTCACAGGATTCCAAAGGTTTAGAAGCTAAAGTTGCTAATATCTTAAAACCTACTAAGTATATGTATGAAGCAAATGTAGTAAAAGATGCAGCTTGGGAGTTTTTTGACTTCAATATCTTTCCAAATGATTTAGAGTTATGTTTAATGCAGAGTCAAAAGATAGTTGAACATATACAAGATGAGGGTGATAAAACTGAACTTGTTCGTGAAGTTGAACATTATGCTTCATTTGAAACACCGACTCAAAAACAACGCTTTATTGAAAGTGCAGAAAAAAATGGTTTTGTTTTTAAAGCTGATATAGAAGATGAAGAGATGCAACATGGGGTAGCACTTGTAAAAGAGCATAATTTGGACTCAATAGAACTTGCAAAAGTTGTTTCACAAATTCATGAACTTATTAAACTTGAAAATGGTGAGTATGAGCTTTGGAGTACTACGCTTGAAGAATAAATATAGTTAAATAAATGTTTAAAATAATAGGTTCAATAAATTACTTGGCAGTAGTGTTTTTGAATGCTTTTACAGACTTAGGTCATAAAATAATTATACAAAACACAATTTTTAAAGTTTATGATGGTAGTGAACAAATTGTTCTAACTGCTATTGTCAACGCACTTATACTTTTACCATTTTTGCTTGTATTTTCACCAGCTGGATTTTTAGCAGATAGATTTCCTAAGCATACTATTATGAAATATTCATCAGTTTTTGCTGTTGTTATTACTCTTTTTATAACTTTTTCATATTATCAAGGGTGGTTTTTTACAGCTTTTACTTTTACTTTTGTTCTTGCTATGCAGAGTGCAATATATGGACCTGCAAAGTATGGTTACATAAAAGAGTTATTTGGTTTAAAGTATATTAGTTCTGCCAATGCTGCTGTTCAAGCTACTACAACAGTAGCTATTTTACTAGGTATTATAGTTTATACTGTTTTATTTGAGTCAATTGTTGGAGATAATAGTTCTTATACTAAAGATGAAATTATTAGGCTTGTAGCACCACTTGGATGGCTTTTAGTTATTAGTTCTCTAGTTGAATTTTTTCTATCTTTAAGACTTCCAAATAAAGTAAAATATACTATACAAAATAGATTTATCTTGAAAAAATATATACTAGGCACATATCTCAAAAAAAATATCCTAAAAGTTAAAAGAAAGCTTGAAATATATGATGCAATCCTTGTATTAGGACTTTTTTGGTCCATCTCACAAGTTGTTTTAGCAGTTTTTCCAGAGTATGTAAAAAGTGATTTAAACATAACAAATACAATTGTTGTTCAGGGTATGATGGCTTTAGCAGTTATAGGTATAGTGCTTGGTTCATTACTAGCTGCTAAATTCTCTAAGTATTATATAAACACAGGTTTAGCTACACTAGGTGCTATTGGTATAATGATAATCGTTTTTGGTATACCCAGTATGCATTCTGTAGTTCTTTTATCTTTTTCTTTTGCATTTTTTGGTTTGTTTTCTGGTCTTATTTTAGTCCCATTAAATGCTAAAATTCAGCAACTTTCACCAAATATACATCTAGGTACTATTTTAGCTGGGAACAACTTTATACAAACTGTTTTTATGTTTTCATTTTTAGTATTAACAACTATTTTTGCATATGTTGGATTGTCATCTAAATCTCTTTTTTATATTATGGGTTTAGTTAGTTTATATTTAGTATATAAGCTTTTTAAAAGATACTTTATTATGACTTTTTGGGCTTTAATAGAGCTTATTCTTAGAAGTATATATCGGTTTGAATATAAAGGACTAAATAACATACCCGTTAATGGAGCTATTTTACTTTTAGGTAATCATGTATCTTGGATAGATTGGTTTATCCTACAATATCCAATACAAAGACGTATAAGTTTTATGCTAGATAAAGATATTTATAATAAAAAATTATTAAATTCTTTATTTAGACTTGGTGGTTTAATTCCAATTTCACCAAAGGCTTCAAAAGATGCCTTTATAGAAGCATCTAAAAGACTTAAAAATGGTTCCATTGTGGCTATATTTCCAGAGGGTGCAATTACTAAAACTAATGAGATGTCTAAATTTTATAAGGGTTATGAATTAATAGATAAGGATTATGATGGTATTATTATTCCTTATTTTATAGATGGTCTTGCTGGATCTATATTTTCAAGATATAAAGATAAAAAAACCTCTCTTTTTACAAAGAGAGTTATTACTCTTTACTTTGGAAAAGCGCAAGATAAATATATAAAAGCAGATGACTTAAAAGAAGTAGTAAAGGGTCTTAAATAGTGAAGTATTTTTTAATTTTATCTCTTTTAGTTATGTCTGCTTATGCTCGTCCTAAAATAGCATTAGTATTAAGTGGTGGTGCAGCTCGAGGGGGTGCTCATGTTGGAGTGCTTAGAGTATTAGAAGAGAAAAATATACCAATAGATTTGATTGTTGGAACAAGTATGGGTTCTTTTGTTGGTGGTCTTTATGCCTCTGGTAAATCTCCTGCAGAGATTGAAAATATGCTAGTTAAAACAAACTGGTATGACTATATTCGTACAGATTTTAACCGTAAAGATATACCAATAAGACGTAAAAAGTTTGAATATACATATCAAGGACGGATGGGTCTTAGTATAAATAAAGATAATAAAATAGTCCTTCCAACAGGTGTTTTAAAAAGAGAGCCTTTGCTATTAAAGTTTTTGAGTGAAAGTTCACATGTTAAAGATATAGATGACTTTGATAATTTTCGTATTCCCTTTCGTGCCATTGCAACAGATATTAGAGATGGTAAAAAAGTTATTTTAAAGTCAGGTTCATTAGGTAGGGCTATGTATGCATCAAGCGCAATACCTGGCGGTTTACAGCCTATAAATATAGATGGCATTGACTTAGTGGATGGTGGAGTTAGCTCAAATCTTCCAATAGAAGTAGCAAGAGAGATGGGTGCGGATATTATTATAGCGGTTGATGTAAGTGAACACTTTAAAAAAGAGTTAGATGTAAACTCATATCTTGTTGTTATGGGACAATTAGTAAATATTTTAATGAGAAAAAATGCTGATGATTCAATAGATACATTGACAAAAGAAGATGTTTTAATAACTCCTGATTTAGATGATTTTGTAGGACTTGATGCTGATAAATATGCACAAATAATACAAAAAGGTGTTGAGATAGCATACAAAGATTATGATAGTAAATTAAAAAAACTATCATTAAGTAATAATGAATATGCAAAGTATAGAGATGCACATAAATTTAATTATAAATATGGGAATAAATTCAAAAAAAATGTAATAGATGAGATAGTTATAAATAATGAATCATATATTAGTGATGAATCAATAAGCAGAAGATTACATCTAAAAGTTGGAGATAAATTTGATGAGGATATAATTCAAGAAGACTTACTCCACATTTATAATATGATGATTTTTGATAGTGTTGATTATAGTATGATTAAAAAAGGTTCAAAAAATATCTTAGAGATAAGCACTATTCCAAGTCTCGATACCAATGGTAAAATAAACTTTTCTATTGGTTTGGAAGATGATTTTACTGGACATTCCTCATACTCTTTAAAGCTAGGCTACATAATGTTTGGTCTTAACTCTTTTGGTGGTGAATGGAAAAGTGACTTTGAGATAGGTAGAAGAAAAAAAATATACACTGAAGTATTTCAACCAATAGATACAAAACAAAGGTACTATATAAGACCATCGCTTTTATATTCAGATATAGTAAACTTTGTACCACAAACAAGTTTAGAGTACTCAACTATAAGAACTGGTGCTAATTTAGCTATAGGTGCACATATAACAACTGACTATGAGTTTGAAGCTGGTATGGGTTTTTTTAACGATAAAGTAGAAGTAAATGCACTTGAAGAGGAGAGATTGAAATCAAGACCACTATATATATCTGCATTAGCGGATAATCTTGATAACCTTTATTTTCCTACTACCGGTGTAAAAGCTATTGCAAGATGGAGTAAAGAGATGAGTGCATTTGGTGGAGACTATAAGCATGAAAATATATATGTTGAAATAGAGAAACCTTTTACTTACTACAAAAATAATCTTATGCTAAATTTAAAGTATGCTAACACATTTAACAATAAAAATAATCCAGATAGTTTAACTATAAATGATAAGTTCTTTTTAGGTGGTTTATTTAATCTTTCAGGGACTATACCGTACTCTCAAGTTGGACATGATATGTATCTTGCAAGTTTGAGGTATAGATATAAACTAAAAGGTGGTGGTTTTTTTGGAAGTCTTAACTCACTTGTTTATGCTGGTTTTAGTGCAGAGATAGGGGATGCGTGGTTTGATGATCAATCTACTAGTTTCAAAAGTTCTACAAAAGCAGGATCAATATACTTAGCAGTTGATTCTTTTTTAGGACCATTCTACTTAGCTTATGGTCGTACAGATAAAGGTGACCAAACATTTTATTTATATTTAGGAGATCGATTTTGAGAAATACTTTGATAATTGGAGCGGGTGGTGTTAGTAGAGTAGTAGTTCATAAGTGTGTGATGAATTCTGATGTTTTTGGTAGGGTTATACTAGCAAGTAGGACTTTAAAAAGATGTCAAGATATAAAAGATGAGCTTCCAGATGCAGATATTGATGTAAAAACCATTAATGCTGATAATACAAATGAAATTATAAAACTTATCGGAGAAGTCAAAGCAGATATAGTTATTAATGTGGCTTTGCCATACCAAGATTTGACTATAATGGACGCTTGTATAGCTACAAATACACCATATCTTGATACTGCAAACTATGAACATCCAGATGTTGCTAAGTTTGAGTATAAGCTTCAGTGGGAGAGAGATGAGGCATTTAAAAAAGCAAATATTATGGCTTTACTTGGGAGTGGGTTTGACCCTGGTGTTACAAATGTTTTTTGTGCCTATGCTCAAAAACATTATTTTGATGAGATTGAGACTATTGATATACTAGACTGTAACGCTGGTGATCATGGTTACGCTTTTGCAACAAACTTTAACCCTGAGATAAACCTTCGTGAAGTTTCAGCAAATGGTCGTTACTGGCAAAAAGGTGAAGATGGAGTAGGAAAATGGATAGAAACTAAGCCAATGGAGATTAAAATGGTTTGGGATTATCCCGAAGTTGGTGAAAAGGATTCTTATCTACTTTATCATGAGGAGATGGAGAGCTTAGTTAAGCATATAAAAGGCTTAAAAAGGATTCGTTTTTTTATGACATTTGGTGAAAGTTACCTTACTCATATGAAATGTTTAGAAAATGTAGGAATGCTAGGGATTAAAGAGGTGGAACATAATGGACAAAAGATAGTTCCAATGGAGTTCTTAGCAACACTTTTACCAGATCCTTCAACACTTGGAGAGAGAACAAAAGGTAAAACAAATATTGGTATTGTTGCAACTGGTATAAAAGATGGAGTTAAAAAGAAAATATATATCTATCAGGTTTCAGATCATGAAAAATGTTTTGCGGAAGTAAATAGCCAAGCTGTAAGTTACACTACTGGAGTCCCTGCAATGATTGGTGCTAAACTTATGCTTGAGGGTAAGTGGAGTGGAGTAGGTGTGTTTAACATGGAAGAGTTTGATCCTGACCCATTTATGGACGAGTTAAATGCTCAAGGTCTTCCTTGGAAAGTAAAAGAGTTAGAGGTTTAGTATAATGTTATATTTTGAAGAACTTATTAAAAGTGTAGATAATATTCCTGCATTATCTGATCTAACGTTTGACATTAAAGAGATATACTCATATGAAAACATAAATGTAAGTAAGTTGATAAATGTAATAGAATCAGATGTTTCACTTGCTGCAAATATATTAAAAATGGTAAATGCTCCGATTTATGGTTTTTCAAGAAAGATATCTTCTTTAAAACAAGCTGTAGCACTTTTTGGTACTCAAAAAATATATGGACTTGTGCTAAATTACTCAATTAATCAATCAATAAGAGCAAATACTAGAATATTTGGATTAACTAATGCAGAATTTAACGATATGTGTCATTTGCAAAGCTCTTTACTTTTACAGTGGTATTCAACTATTGATGCAGACACTGCAAAATTTTTAGCACCACTAGCTCTTATTATGGAAAGTGGTAAGTTGATCTTAGCTAATGAAATTATGAAAAATACTTTAGCCAAAGATTATAGAGAGAAGTTTAACTCTTGTGAAGATATCCAAGCTTGTGAAAATGAATTTATTGGAACAACTACTTACTTCTTAAGTGGTTCTTTATTTGAACATTGGAATTTAGATTCATTATATTCAGATATATTAAAAGGTTTAGATTTTGAGGAATACTTAACTCCTAAAATAGAGCGGTATGTACATATTTTAGATGTAGTCCGTGTAGCAATAAATTTAAAAGAAATACTTACAGAAGAATCTATTAATTATGCAGCTGATATAGTTGAAGAGTTAGGTTTTGATGATGAAAACTTTGTAAGTATCGCTTTAAAAGTAAAAGAAGACTATGAAAATTCCAAGTGATTTAAAAACACCAGTATATATCTGTGAAGAGAAACTTTTGGAAAAAAATCTAGAGTTACTTGACTATGTTCAAAAACAAAGTGGAGCTAAGATAATTTTGGCACTTAAAGGTTTTGCTATGTGGTCTACCTTTCCATTAGTTCAAAAATACCTTAAAGGTTGTACTGCAAGTGGTTTACATGAAGCAAAATTAGCTCGTCAAGAGTTTTATGGCGAAGTGCACACATATTCTCCAGCTTTTAACGATGAAGATATAAATGAAATTGCAAAAATTTCAGACCATATAGTTTTTAACTCACCAAATCAACTTTTTAAATATAAAGATATCGCTCAAAAGGTAAACAAAAATGTAAGCTTATCTTTAAGAATAAACCCAGAAGTTTCCTCTTCACCAAAAGAGATTTATAATCCTTGTGGAATTTACTCTCGTTTGGGAACAACCTTAGCTAATTTTAATAAAGAGGTTTTAGAATATATTGATGGACTCAATTTTCATGCTTTATGTGAGCAAGATGTAGATGCCTTAGAGGAAGTTTTAGTGAAGTTTGAGCAAAACTTTTCTAAATATTTTAAAAATTTAAAATATATTAACTTTGGTGGTGGACATCATATAACTAAAAATGGTTATGATGTAGAAAAACTGATAAGACTTATAAAGGATTTTAAACAAAAATATGGTGTAGAAGTTTACTTAGAACCAGGGGAAGCTGTAGGTTGGAAGACCGGGGTGCTTGTAAGTACAGTCTTAGATATTGTTGATAACGGTATGAAGATAGCTATACTAGACACTTCAGCGGAGGCACATATGCCAGATACTCTCTCTATGCCTTATCGTGCAGATGTGCGTAACTCAGGTAAAGCTGGTGAAAAGGAATATACATATAGACTAGCTGGAAATACTTGTCTTGCAGGGGATATTATGGGAGATTATTCTTTTGATGATGTTCTTGAAGTAGGGCAAAAGATAATCTTTGAAGATCAAATACATTATACTTTTGTTAAGAATACAACCTTTAATGGCATAAGGTTACCATCATTAGCTATACTAAGACAAAATAATAATTTAGATATCATAAAGGAATTTTCGTTTGAAGACTACAAAAACAGACTTTCCTAATATTTGGAAATTATATTATCTACTGCTTAGTGGAGCATTAGCGCTAATTATAGTTCTGTTATACATCAGGTATACAGATATAACTCAAAGATATCATGCTCAATTAAGATACTACACAGATATTGTTTCAAAATCTGTTTCTGCTAACTATTTGCAAGATGAGATTATATTAAGTATATTTGGAAAACAATTATTAAAAAATAATAATTATAAAAATTCTGCTAAATCTCAAGAACTATTAGATGATTTATTAAAGAATAATAAGTATTTCGCCGTATTAGGTATAGCTGATATTGATGGAAATATTTTACTCTCAAGTTCAAATGTAAACTTATCCAATAAAAAAATTTTTTTAAAGAAAAAAACCACTAGTTATGATTTTAAACGAGCGTTATCTAGTGATGAAATGGTTATTGGTGAAACTTACTTTTTTCGCAATATAAATGAGTGGATTATTCCTTTGATAAAATTAATTAAAGATAGCGATGGTAATATACTTGGTGTAGCGATAGCTGGGCTGAAAAATGAAATAAATACTAACTATATAGATAATATAGCACTGTCAAAAAACAAAACAATTTTGATTGTTAAAGATTTTAATGATAAGAAAGAATTGTATAGACAATATTATAGTAATACTAAGGGTATATCAAATGAAGACTTATATAAAAAAACTGTTTCAACAAAAATTTTTAATGCAGTAAATGATGCTGTAAAAAAAAAGTATGGATATTATATAGATAAATTAAGAGTAAATAATAAAACTATTAGCGTAGAGGTAATTAATCGATTTAATCAAAGTAAAATTAGCGCTATAAAGTATGACAGTAGATATAAACTATGGATACTAATAGCTGGATATAGCTCTGATGTATGGAATGAGTTTAAAAAGATAGCTTTAATATATTTAATATTATTTATACTTAGTTTTATAATTTTTTATTTTTTATTTAAAAATATTGCTACATCTGAAATAAGAAAAAAAAATGAGCTTATATATTTAACTCAGCATGATATTTTAACTGGTTTACCTAATAGAATATATATGTATTCTCATATAGATTCCTGGAAAAAAAAGCATAATGAAAAATATGATGTCTTGTATATTGATTTAGATAATTTCAAAAATATTAATGATAAATTTGGTCATACAGTAGGTGATGATATCTTAATTGAAGTAGCACAAAGATTAAAATCATTTTTTGATGATGAAGATATGCTTATCCGTCAAGGTGGAGATGAGTTTATTGTCTTGAAAGAGTGCGCTGATGAATCTAAAATTGAAGAAAAACTTAGTGCCTTGATATCTCTTGTCTCAAAAAGATATTATGTAGATAATAGAGAATTTAGAATAGGTATGAGTTTGGGTATAGCTAAGTACCCTAATGATGCTCAAACAATAGAAGAGTTATTAAGTCTTGCTGATACAGCAATGTATGAAGCAAAAAAGAGAAAAAATTCTTATTCTTTTTTCTCAGAGAAAATGCGTCATAAAAGTCTACTAAAAACAGATATAGAACAAGAGCTTCGAGGAGCTATTGAAAATCATGAATTATGGATGGTTTATCAGCCACAAATGAATATGGATGGTTCAATTTATGGAGTGGAAGCTCTTGTAAGATGGGAAAATAAAAAACTTGGCTTTGTTGGACCAGATAAATTTATTTCAGTTGCTGAAGATAGTGGACTTATAAAAGAGATTGGTAAGTTTATTATAGAAACATCTTTGCGTGAAATAATATCTGTTCATGCAGAGTTAAAAACTATATTTTCATTATCTATAAATATTTCAGTAATCCAGTTAATGGAAGTTGGTTTCTTGGAAGATATTTTGGGCCTTATAAATAAAGAAGCTTTTGATAAATCACTAATTACTTTAGAGATTACAGAGAGCCTGTCTATTGAAGATTTAGATGAAGTTTTACCTATCCTTCATGCTATTAGAGAAGAGGGCATGGAAATATCATTAGATGACTTTGGAACAGGTTATTCATCTTTAAGTATGTTAAGAGAGTTACCAATAAATGAGCTCAAAATTGATAAAAGCTTTATTGATAAAATACTTTATGATGAGAGTGAAAATTCCTTAGTAAAAAGTATTATAGATATTGGTAAAAACTTTAAAATGAAAACTTTGGCAGAGGGTGTTGAAAATCTTGCGCAATTACAAGAACTAAAGCTAGCTAAGTGTGATATTATTCAAGGATATTACTATTCTAAACCATTAGTAAAAGATAATTTAATAAAATATATTGAAAAATTAAAGGAAGATAGATGATTGAAGATAAGCAAAGATGGAATGAAAGATATTTGGATAATCCGATGCCACAAACAGTTTCGTCATTACTTGAAAAGTATATTGAGCATATAAATGTTGGTCAAGCAATAGATGTAGCTTGCGGAACAGGGCGTAACACTCACTTTCTAGCAAGTTTAGGCTTTTGTGTAGATGCTGTAGATATCTCAGATTATGCCTTAGATAAGGTTAAAAATTCAGCAACTATAAATAAAATAGATGCAGACTTAGACAAGTATAATTTAACACCAAATAAATATGATCTTATTGTAAATATTAACTACTTAAATCGCCGTTTAGTATCTCAAATGAAAGAATCTCTTAAAAGTGGAGGTATAGTTGTTTTTGAAACATTTATAGTAGCTCATGGAGATTTTAAAATGCCAACTACTAACCTTGATTATCTTTTACGTAAAAATGAACTTTTGCACTCATTTATAGGTCTTGATGTAATTTATTATGAAGAGAAGGTTGACACAAATCTTAAAGGTGAAAGAATAAAAACGGCATCAATAGTTGCTAAAAAAACTTAGCCCTTTGAATGGGCTTTGTTGTAGAAGTAAAAGTTATTTTTACCATTTGCTTTACATTCATACATAGCTGTATCTGCACACTCTATTAGTATAGAAATTTCAACTCCATCTTCTGGGTAGAGGCTTATACCAATACTACCAGAGATATTAATACTTTTATTATCTACATAGTTGTTTTCTTGTATATTTTTGAGTATATTTGTCATTACATTTTCAATTTCATTAATGTCTTTAATATTTTCAAAAATTATACAAAATTCATCCCCACCAAGTCTTGCCACAGTATCACTCTTTCTTGTATATTTAGTTAGAGTTTTTGCAATGTTTTGAAGTACTTTGTCGCCAATAGTATGCCCTAGTGTATCGTTAACTTGTTTAAACCCATCAATATCAAGATAGGCTAATACAACCCTTGAAGAGTTTCTATGAGCCATATCTAAGGCATGTTCAAATCTAATTTCAAATAAAGTTCTATTTGCTAAATTAGTTAAAGCATCATAGTGCGCCATATATGAGATTTTATTTTCTTTATCTTTTCGTATTGTTATATCATGCATAATACATATAAAATATAAAATTTCTCCATTTTTATTTTTAACTGAAGTTATATTTTCAATAGCTACAAATATTTCACCAGATTTTTTTCTATTAAATATTTCACAACTATATTCACCATGTTTATAAAGATTGTGCCAAAGTTTTTTATAAAATTTCTCATCATGATGGTGTGATTTTAGAATACTTGGAGTATTTCCGATTGTTTCATTTTGTGTGTAGCCTGTGACTGTTTGAAATGCTTTATTTATTCTAAGTATCTTTCCTTTTGTATCTGTTACGAACATAATATCATGCATCTCATCTAATATTTTATGGGATATAAGTAAGTCTTCTAGCTCTTTTTCTCTTCTTGAATTGTTATGTAAAATGTACTTAGTCATAAATACTATAGATATAAATCCTAAAAACCAAATTATAATTGCTGTCCATTTTATAAGTTGTAATGCTTTTTTTTCATTTGCTCTATGTTGTTTCATCGGTATTGATATACTAACTCCACCACGTACTGAACCATTTTTAAATCCAAGATGTCCATGACATTTTTGGCAGGATTGAGCCATTATCATTGGTTTCATTAAACGAAAGTATTCATTATCATTTTTACCAGTAAACTCTACTTTTTCCTTTAAACCATTTTTAAAATCCTTTATAGCTTGTGCTTCCCATAAAGTGGCTTTATTGTTTGGGTTTAAAAATTTAATACCAACTATTCTTCCTTTTATACCATAAAGCTCAGAATAGTTATCCATCATCTCTCTTAACATGTAAGCTGGATTCATAAGAGTTAATTTTCTTCCATCTGTTGTTATTAAATCTCTATCGTTTATATGTGAAAGGTATGGATTTGGAGGAGTTTTTTTACTTGGAATTACATAAACACCACCATGACTAGCTCCCCATTTTCTGTAAGCTAAGTCTTTATTGAAGTTTGAATGTGCAATATTTAGTACAATTTTGGTAGTTATGTTTTTTTGGACATTTGCGTTCCATACTGCAGCTGTAAACATAGCAATAGTCCATATAGTTACAATAATTATAGATATTTTAACAATGCTTATTGTAGAGTTTAAATTATTCATAATAATCCCACAACAATAAAAAATATTGTTTATTGTTAAATTAAGTATATCATAAAAATTATAAACCTTCTAATAAGATGTTGAAAAGCCTATTTATTTCAAGATCACTTAAGAATAAGCTTGATTTGTTTTTATATAGCTCTTTAAGTGCATCCTTTTTTATACTTAGTGTATGAGTACACTCTTTATGTGTAGGTAGATAAGCCCTAATGAGAGATATATCATCTTCAACTATTGGCTGAGAACATAAAAAACAGTCAAACTCAGTATGCAGTCTTCCCTCATGTTCAAGTAGCTTTACATAAGACTCAATTGCTACTCTTTTAGGATTTTGTTTATCCCAAGTTTGTGATGCATTTTCTAATAAGTTGAAATAAAATTCATCCAACTCCTCGGCATCCTTTAGGTGTTTGTAAAATAGTGCAACAAAATCATGCCATAATTTTAGCTTTTGATGATTGTTTATCCATTTATATCCTATATGAATAACATCTTTTAATCTTGATATAGTTGATTTAACTGAACTCTCTGTTTCATAGTCTATCTTGAACCCAAGATTTATTACACCATGTCTTGCTCCATAGAATCTATAAAGAGTATCTAAGCTATGCTTTGATAAAATTGTTACTATTAAATCTTCATCTTTAACTTTGTTAAGATTTAGAATGAAACCTTGCATATATCGCTTCTTTTTTACACATAATTTATTTTTATTGCTAAAACTTTACACATATTATACTTTTTTAAACCTTTAGATAGTACAATACATGACTTTGTCTCTAAATAGACTAAGTTTCTTTAAGAAATGCTTAAATTTTAAAGAAATTCAAAAAGAATTTACTAAAACAGGAGATTTTATGTCATCACATCATGATTTATTAAGATCATTCAAGGACAACTGTGGTTTTGGACTTGTAGCAAATATTAAAAATAAGGCTTCTCATAAAGTTTTAAACGATGCAGTAACTGCGCTAGAGCGTATGATGCATCGTGGAGCTGTAGCGGCTGATGGTAAAACTGGAGATGGAAGTGGACTTTTACTTTCTATGCCAGAAGAGTTTTTAAGAGAACAAGCTTCTAAAAATAGTATTGAATTACCAAAACAATTTGCAGTAGCTTCAGTTTTTACTAAAGATATAAATCATTTAAAAGTTATCGATGAGTTATGTGCTGTTAATGATTTAAAAGTAGTGCTTCATCGTGATGTACCTGTAGATACAAATGCTCTTGGTGCTCAAGCACTAGAGTCTTTACCAAATATTGTACAACTTTTTATAATCCCTAACTCTATAATGGCTACAAATAGATTTGATGCACTTTTATACCTTTCTCGTAAAGAAGTTGAACATAAACTTATAGATGATAGAGATTTCTATATAGCATCTATGAGTTCAACTGTGCTTTCTTATAAAGGTCTTGTTATGCCTACGCATATTAAAGAGTTTTATAAAGATTTACAAGATGAAGAGTTTAAAATATCTTTCTCACTTTTCCACCAAAGATTTTCAACAAATACACTTCCTGAATGGCGCTTAGCACAACCATTTCGTGCAGTAGCACATAATGGTGAAATAAACTCTGTTGAAGGTAATCGTTTTAATGTAGAGATAAAATCAGAGTCTATAAAATCAGAAGTATTTACTGATGAAGAGATTAAAAGAATATTACCAATACTTCAATTAAACTCTTCAGATTCTGCATCTGCTGATAACTTCTTTGAGTTTTTACTTGCGAACGGGATGGACTTTTTTAAAGCTGTTCGTGCTGTTATCCCTTCAGCTTGGCAAAATGCTCCGCATATGGATCCTGAACTTCGTGCATTTTATGAGTATCACTCAACTGTATTTGAAGCATGGGATGGACCAGCTGCATTTTCTGTAACAAATGGTCGTTATATTGGTTGTGTACTTGATCGTAATGGTCTTCGTCCTTCAAAATATATCATCACAAAAGATGATAACCTTTTAATAGCTTCAGAATATGGTGTTGTTGACATTGCAGAGGAAGATATTAAAGAACGTGGTCGTTTACAATCTGGTGAAATGCTTGGGCTTGATCTGAAATTTGGAAAAGTTCTTAAAAATGAAGAGATAAACAACTACTTGAAATCTTCGAACCCTTATATGAAGTGGTTAAATGAGCATATGATTTATCTTCAAGAACATATTGATGAACAGTATATAGGTCGTTGTGACTTTGATAAAGAAAATTTTATAAAAAGACAAAGATACTTTAATGTTACTCAAGAGATAGTTGAACAAGTAATAGAACCTATGATTATTGATTCAAAAGAACCAGTTGGAAGTATGGGTGATGATACTCCACTTGCTGCATTCTCAAACAAGCAAAGAAACTTTACTGATTATTTCAAACAAAAATTTGCACAAGTTACAAACCCACCAATTGATCCAATTCGTGAAAAAGTTGTAATGAGTTTAAACACTGGTTTTGGTGAAGTTCATAATATTTTAGATGAGATTCCAACTCACGCACATAGACTAAAAGCTATAAGTCCAATTATAACAAAAGAAAAACTTGATGTTTTAAAATCATTTGGAGATAAAAAATCTCCTCGTTATCAAGCTTTTTATCAAAATAAAACATTTTCAACTGCATATAAAAATGATTTAGAGGGTTCTCTATCTAAATTAGTAGACGATGTAGTTATCTCTGTAAAAGATGATGGTACAAGAATAGTTATTTTAGATGACTATGATTTTTCAGTGGAAAATAAAGTTATCCCTATGGCTATGGCAATAGGACGTTTAAATATTGCTTTATTAAAAGCTGGTTTACGTCATCTTGTTTCTTTCATTGCTGTTACTGGTGAAGTTGTTGATTCGCATTCAGCTGCTGTACTTATTGGTTACGGAGCTTCTGCAATATATCCAAGTCTTCTATTTTCAACAGTTATAGATAAAGTAGAACACTCTAATCTTATAAAAATTTCATGTCATGATGCACTAAAGTCAGTGCACACTGCATTAAATGGTGGTTTACTTAAAATTATGTCTAAGATGGGTATCGCAACTATTGCCTCATATCGTAACTCAGGGCTTTTTGATGTAATGGGTTTAAGTAAATCTATCGCAGATGAGTGTTTTGAGAGCTCTCACTCTGTTTTAAATGGTCTTTGTTATAAAGATATTGATGAAAGACTTACAAAGTATCATAAACTTGCTTTTGAAGATAGTGGATTTAACAAAATATTCCCACTTAATATTGGTGGATACTATAAGTTTTATACAGGTCAAGAACACCATGACTTTGGTCCTGCCGTTATTCATGCTATTCATGCAGTTGCAGAGACTGGAAAACAAAAAGACTATGATAGGTTAAGAGACTTAGTAAACAAACGTGGTTTAAAATTTATCCGTGATTTCTTTGACTTAAAATCTGATCGTGATCCAATAAGTATAGATGAAGTAGAACCAAAAGAGGAGATTTTCAAGCGTTTTGCTTCAGCTGCAATGAGTCTTGGTTCTATCTCTCCAGAGGCACATGAGACTATCGCAATAGCTATGAACACTATTGGAGCTCAGTCAAACTCTGGTGAAGGTGGAGAAGATCCAGCTAGATTTGGAACTAACAGAGTTTCTAAGATCAAACAAGTTGCATCTGGTAGATTTGGTGTAACTCCTGCTTATCTTCGTTCTGCAGAAGAGATTCAGATTAAAGTAGCTCAGGGTGCAAAACCAGGTGAAGGTGGACAACTTCCAGGTCATAAAGTTTCAGCACTTATTGGTAAACTTCGTCATACTGTTCCTGGTGTTACACTTATTTCACCACCACCACATCATGATATTTACTCTATCGAAGATTTAGCACAGCTTATTTTTGATTGTAAGCAAGTAAACCCTAAAGCACGCGTTGCTGTTAAGCTTGTTTCATCTGTTGGTGTTGGAACTATCGCCTCTGGTGTTGCAAAAGCTTATGCTGATAAAATTATCATCTCTGGTGGTGATGGTGGTACTGGAGCAGCGCCACTTACATCTATTAAGTTTGCTGGTAACCCTTGGGAACTTGGACTTTCAGAAGCACATAACTCACTAAAGGCAAATAACCTTCGTGGACTTGTTGAACTTCAAGCTGATGGTGGACTAAAGTCTGGTCTTGATGTTGTAAAAGCTGCACTACTTGGTGCTGAGTCTTTCGCATTTGGTACTGGTGTTTTAACAATCGTTGGTTGTAAAATGCTTCGTATTTGTCATGTAAATAAATGTTCAGTTGGAATAGCAACACAAAATGAAAAACTTCGTGAAGAGTTCTTTAAAGGTAATGTAAATCAACTAATCAACTATTTTACTTTAATGGCTGAAGATATACGCTCAATAATGGCTGAACTTGGTTTCAAAACTATGGAAGAGATGGTTGGACGTGTTGACTTACTTAAAGTTACAAATGATGAATTTGCTCAAAAATTTGATTTTTCATCAGTTCTTCACCAAGAGAAGGGTGTAAACACTCATCAACAACAATTCAATCATCCATTTGATGATAACGAGTTTGAAAAAGGTGTGTTAAAAGAAGCAATGTCTGCAATTAAACATCCTGATCATCCTATTGTGATTAATCGAGAGATTAAAAATGTACATAGAAGTTTCGGTGCATTAGTCTCTGGCGAAATCGCTCAATACTATGGAGATACCGGACTTAAGTCTGATACTATTAAGATAAACCTTACTGGTATTGCAGGACAAGCTCTTGGTGCATTTATGATTCATGGTGTATCAATTTATCTTTATGGTGTTGCCAATGACTACCTTGGTAAAGGTATGCATGGTGGTAAAATCATTATCACTTCAAAAAATGAGGGTGAA
>CAZZAZ010000007.1:0-24158 GCA_964652355.1 uncultured Sulfurimonas sp.
AATATTGTAATATACTGACGTCATGTATTATGTTATAAAACGTCAGTATGTTGCTCCAATGCAACGATTTGTTGGATTTATTGTATCTAAGTATATTGCTTCAAAAAGTAATGATAATGTCATTTTTGAATTTTTAAAAGATGGAAAAACCCAAAGAAAGTGGATTAAAAAAGATGAAATAGTGCTTTTAACTCAAGATAAAAAGTACTTTATAGAAATTTTAAACCAGTTTAAGTCGGTTGAATCCACACAGCAAGAGCTTGTAAATGAAGCTCAATTACAACTTGATAAAAGCATAGATAGTTTTACACAGACTATGGATGAAGAGTTAGAAAAATATACAAATACTAAAAATAAAAATAATATCCAAACATTTTTATAAAATTAAACTACCGCACTAAAGCTGAATATATCTTTTTCATATAATGTGTATCGACTAAGTGCCTATCGCCCTCTTTTACAACATATCCACATAAACTCTCAAGCTCCATTTTTTTACCTTGCTTATAATCTAAGTGCATAGAGGTAGAAGAATCATACGGTAGAGACTTAGCAATCTCTATAGATTTTTGCACCTCATCCATAATATCTATACCTTGCGCAAATGCCACATCTGCTATCTCTTGTAAAACCATCTTCACTTCTAAAATATGACTCTCACAAACTTGAACTATACTCTCATCATAATATGCAGTAAGACAAGCAAATGCAGATATAAAAATATATTTTTTATATAAAGCTTTTCTTATATCACTTGGTATTCTCACTCTTAAATTTGCTGATTCAAAAACAGATTTTAAAATATTACATGATGATTCATTTCCACCAAGAATAGCAGCAAAAATATCGCCATTTTTACGAATAACACCATTTTGTTCTATATGAGAAAGTATATATATACAAGATTCTACTACAATAGAACTACTTATATCTTTTAAAATATTTGCGTTGTTTACACCGTTTGAAAAACTAAGTATTATAGTTCTTGAGTCAATACATGAGCTTATAGCTTCATAAGAAGTCATCAAGTCATAGCTTTTTACACAAAATAAAACTATATCAAAATAGCCATCAGCATTATCAAGTTCTTTAGCATCTACATTTTGTATAAAAGTATTTGTATCTTCTTTGATTTTAATGCCATGCTTCTGGATAGCGTTAAGATGTGAACCACGAGCAAAACCAACAACATCATTTTCAGTTTTATCTAAATAAGCGGCTAAATAACCACCAACTCCACCAAGACCAACAATAGCTATACGCATAAGGCACCTTCAATTAAATAATATCTTATTGTAACTAAAAAAAACTACATGAACTTAATAATATATTTTAGTATAATAAGCAAAAGGAAATAGATGCCACGTATAGATAATGAAAAATTTTATAAATCAGCCATAGAGATACATGGAACATCTGCAAAAGGTGTAAACTGGTCATCTAAAGAGAATCAAGTTTTAAGATTTAAAATCATTTTAGAGATGTTGCCGGATGATTTACAAAATTACTCACTTATTGACGCAGGTTGTGGGTTTGGGGACTTTTTCTCATATATGACAAAAAAGAAGAAACTTCCTAAAAAGTATATTGGTATAGATTCATTACTAGATATGTACTCGATAGCTTCTGTAAATACAGGTTGTGAGATACTAATAGCAGATATTGTAAAAGATACGCTCCCTAAAGCTGACTACTACATCTGTTCAGGTGCTATGAATGTTTTAAATGAGTTTGAAACACATCTGTTTATTCGAAACTGTTTTAACGCTTGTCATAAAGCTTTTATATTTAATATCCTTCACGGTGAAAGCGATAGTGAAACATACAACTACTTTAGTACAAAAAAACTACAACAAATCGTAAAAGATTTAAAAGTTAAAAAAGTTGTGTTTAGTGATAACTATATGGAAGATGATATAACTGTAGGGTTATTTAAATAATGTGTGCAATATTTGGAATAATTGGTAAAATAGATGAGAAAAAAGCTAAAAAATCTTTGGAAGTCTTATCTCATAGGGGGCCAGATTTCTGTGGAATTTATCAAGATGAAAATATTTTTTTTGCACATCAAAGACTGAGTATACAAGATAGTTCATCAGCCTCACATCAACCAATTACATATGAAAATATAAAACTATCTTTTAATGGTGAAATATATAATTTTAAAGAGTTAAAACAAGAACTAGCAAGTACCTTTAGCTTTAAAAGTGATGGTGATGGGGAAGTGATTATAGCTGCATATTTAAAATGGGGGATTAATTTTGTAAACCATCTTCGTGGAATGTTTACAATAGCTTTACTAGACGGTGAAACACTTTACCTTTTTCGTGATAGACTTGGAAAAAAGCCTTTATTTTTTATGCAAGATACTAAAAGTTTTGTGTTTGCTTCTGAGATAAAAGCGATAGTTCCATATCTTAGTAAGATAGAGATGGATGAAAATGCTTTACTCTCTTACCTATCTTTTTTAGCACCTACTTCACCATTTACTTTTTTTAAAAATATCAACAAACTAGGCGCCGGTGAATACTTGGTTTATAAAGATAAAAAGTATGAAGTGAAAAAATACTATGACCTACTAGATACAAAAGTAAATACAATTACCGATAAAGATGAAGCAGTCAAAAAACTAGAGAAAATTTTGCAAGAGTCTATCTCTATGCGGTTAAACTCTGATGTACCTATGGCTTCCTTACTTTCTGGTGGAATTGATAGTGCAACTCTAAACTACTATGCTTCACAAGAGGGTAAAAATCTTCAAACGTATACTCTTGGTTATAAAGATTTTACGAAGTATGATGAGAGGGAAAATGCCAAGCAAAGTGCAAACTTCCTAGGTCTGAAAAATAAAGCTATCGAGATAAACCAAGATGACTTTATAGATGCAAGTGAAGCTGTACTTGACTCACTTGATGAACCATTAAATGACCCAGCAGCAGTTCCTCTTCACCTACTATTTGGTGAAATAAAAAAAGATGGGTATAAAGTTGTACTTAGTGGGGAAGGTAGTGATGAACTTTTTTTAGGTTATAGACAATATTTTGAATATTTAGACATAGAACAACTAAGCAAACTAAAAAACAAAAACTGGTTAAAACGTTACTTCTCAAATAACTTCTCAAACAACCGTGAATGGGAATACTACAAACGTATGAGTGAAGAGAGTTTACTTTTTCGTACATCTGGTGAAAGCTTTAGTGACTTACAAAAAAATCAACTACTACGAAAAAATATTCCTGATAATCAAGCTTTAAAATATATACAAAAATATAGAGACAGATTTGAGAACTCTAGGTTTGAAGATGAGAGTTTTTGGTATAGTTACATTGATCTGCAACACTTTGTAGCTGAGCATTTTTTAACAAAACTTGACCGTGTTAGTATGGCTCATAGTATTGAGTCTCGCACACCTTTTTTAGATCATAAACTAACAGAGACTATCTTTTCTCTTTCCCCAAATCTTCGGTATGAAGATGGAGTTACAAAAGCACTTCTTAAAAAAATAATGAAAAATAAACTTGATGATAAAATTCTAAGTAGAAAAAAAAAGGGGTTTTCAAATCCATATATGGAGTATCTTATAAACTCTAAAAAAATAAGCCTTATTCAAGAGGTAAATAAACAAACTGGACTTTTTAAAGAAGAAAAACTAAGTGAGTATATAAAAGGCACAAAAACAGGAGCTTTTAAACAACACATATGGGGCTTATATGTGTTGAGTGTTTGGATCAAAAAATATCTTTTATAAATTTTAAACTATACTGTATCATCTTCTAACGCATGAATAGCATCTTCACAGGAGTCAAATATCTGTGTACTTGGAATTAGATTTGGGATAAATGTTATACTTTTAAGCATAGCTTCTGGTTGTTTTTGAAGTCCTGAAAATGCAACTGTCAACCCTCTTTTCTCTAACTCAAGAATAGACTCTTCTAAAGCATACATACCAGATTGATCTATATATGGGACTGCTTTTAAATTAAAAATAAAAAAATTTACCTTCGGTGATGCACGTAGAATCTCTTGAAAACTTGAGGTAAAACCAAAAAATATTGGTCCATCAAATGTTTGAATATAAATATGTTCACGTAAGCTTTTTGCGATATCTATGTTTCTTGTGTTGTGCGCATTATTCATTAGTTCATCTACTGATATTCCATCTGCTTTTTCATTAGCGATATCTCCCATCTTTTTCATAAAAAGAAGAGAAGCTAGAGTCATACCAACAGCAACTGCTTGAAGTAAGTCAACTAAAACTGTCATAATTAAAACAACATACATTACAAAGGCATCTGAACGTGGAACAATTAGTGAGTGTTTAATACCTTTATAATCAATAATACCAATACCAACTGTTATAAGAATTCCAGCTAAAACAGGAAGAGGAATTAGAGCTGCATACTCACCAGCACCAAGTAAAACAACAAGTAAAAGTAGTCCATGCACTACACCTGAGAGTTTAGAACTACCACCTGCATTAATATTTACAACTGTACGCATAGTAGCACCAGCACCTGGGATACCACCAATAATTCCTGCAGCCATATTACCAATACCTTGACCAACTAACTCTTTATTTGAGTTATGTTTTGTTTTAGTCATATTATCAGCTACAACAGATGTAAGCAAAGAATCAATCGCGCCAAGAGCAGCAAGAGTAATAGCTGGAAATATCATAACCATAGGGTGTGACCAGTCAATTTTGTCTAAATGTAAATCTGGTAAACCTTTTGGTATTTCACCAATTACAGGTACATTTAAGCCCATCATAGTTGATACTATTGTTAAAATAATCAAGGCAACTAAGACAGATGGCACAAGTTTTGTAATACGAGGGAAAAGATATATTATAACAACTGTAGCTACAGCAAGACCCACTGCTTGAATATTTACAGAACCAGCAATACTACCTAAACCACCCAATACATCTAAGATATGTTTAGGTGATTCTTGACCAAAAAATGGAAAAATTTGAAGGATTATAATAATCGCACCAATACCTGACATAAAACCAGAGATTACAGGATATGGCATATATTTTATATACTGACCAATTTGTCCAAGTCCCATGAGAATTTGAAAAATACCAGCTAAAACAAAAGTCGCAACTATTGTACCCATTGCTGCTTCTAATGAACCAAAGGCTTCTATCTCAGCTAAAACAACAGCAGCAGCTACTACTGTCATAGGGCCTGTTGGACCAGATATCTGAGTTGAAGTTCCACCAAAGAGTGAAGCAACTATACCAACTCCAATAGCTCCATAAAGCCCTGCGATAGCACCAAGACCAGACTGAACACCAAAAGCTAAGGCCAAGGGTAGTGCTACAACTCCAGCTGTAATACCACCAAAAACATTACCTTTTATATTTGAAAACATATTTTTATTCGTTATTCTCTAAAGCGGAGAGTGGTAAGAACTGAGAAGTTTCAGGATCAAAGTATTCTATATTTCCACTCTCTATATCATATACCCAACCATGAACAATTATTCTACCATCATCTACTCTTTTTTTAACAGAGGGGTAAGTAAGTAAATTTTCAATCTGAGTAATTACTGATAGTTTTTCAGTTAAACGTAATAGTGTATCCGTATCTGCATTAGCACCAAGGGCTAATATAGCTTGTTTTTTAGGAGCTTCACCTAAAGTAAGCCATTTTCTTGTATGGATTAACTCATCATCGTCAAGTTCTGACTTATCATGAATAGCTGCAATAGCACCACAGTGAGTATGTCCACATACTATAATATTTTCAATTTTTAAAACACTTACAGCATACTCAATTGCAGAAGCAGTCGCATGAAAGTCTTCATCAGGTCTATAAGGAGCTACAAAGTTACCAACATTTCTAACAACAAACAGATCACCTGGTGATGATTTAGTTATAAGGTTAGGAAGTACACGGGAATCAGAACATCCTATATATAAAGCTTTAGGGTGTTGACCTTTTTTCACTAGTTCTAAAAACTCTTTTTCATGAGCTTTATAATAACTCTCTTGAAATAATGCATTTCCTGAAATCAATCCACAATCTTCCATATTAAAACCTTTGTATTTTTTTTTGTATTCAAATAGTATATCTAAATACTAATAATGCATAACAAACTTTTTATTTGTTATACTTCACAGATGAAAAATATTTACATTACAGATTTAGACCACACTTTTTTACAAAACAACTTAAGCATAAGTCCTTTTACACATGAGATTTGGAACTCGTTTGCAAGTCACTCCATAGTCTCTGTTGCAACAGCGAGAACTTACAAAAAAACTATACAATTTTTACAAAATATTGAAGTTAATGCACCTATGATTTTACTAGATGGTGCGTTAATTGCAACAATAGATAAAAAGATAATCGATACTAAATTTATCAGTGAAGATGTGGCAAACAACATCATAGATATCGGGGCAAAATACTCAATATTTCCTTTTGTTTTAGCTCTTGAAGGCAATGGCTTAAATGAGGCTTTTTTATACTCTGATATTTGCAACGAGGCACAGACACAAGTTTTAACTCGTTATGCAAAAGATGACAACTTACAAGAGAGAAAAAATATACGGGCGATGAAAGAAAACTTCAAAGTTGTATATATGGGTGAAGAGCAACTTTTACGTGAACTTTGTGCTGAACTTGAAGATACTTTTGGGAATGAACTAAAGTATATTTTAGCACCTGAAGCTTATATAGGTTGTTATTTCCTTACAATTTTACACAAAAATGCAGACAAGTCTCACGGTATACAAACAGTTAGTGAGTATGTTGGTTTTGATTTAAATAAGCTTACAGTTTTTGGCGATAACTACAACGACTTAGGTATGTTTAAACTAGCGGGAACTTCAGTTGCAATGTCCAACGCACAACAACTGGTAAAAGACTCTGCTGACATAGTTTTACCTCATTCAAACGATGAAGACGGAGTTGCAAGATATCTTCAAGGTCTAGGAATTTAGATGGTAATTATAGGTATATTATTTTTTATATTTGGTTTTGTAACTTGGCTAAATGGCTCACTAATTCCCTTTTTAAAAATCATCTGTGACTTGAGTGATTTTCAAGCGCTTTTTGTAACTTTTGCTTTTTATATCGCTTACACAGTTATGGCACTTCCTATGAGTTATGTGTTAGAGAAAACTGGTTACAAAAACGGTATGGCTTTAGGTCTTGCTATTATGGTAGTTGGGAGTTTACTATTCATTCCAGCTGCTATGAGTGCTAACTTTATCATCTTTTTACTAGCACTTTTTTCCCTTGGAACTGGGCTTACAATCCTTCAAACTGCTTCAAACCCATACATTGTTCACATCGGTCCCATAGAGAGTGCTGCTAGAAGAATCTCTATCATGGGACTTATCAATAAAACTGCGGGTGTACTTGTTCCACTCATTTTTACCGCTTTGATATTAAATGATATTGGCTCAGTTGATACTCTAAACAATGAACAAACTGATGAACTAGCTCTTAGGCTTATACTTCCTTATATTATCATGGCTGTTGTTTTATCTGGGCTTATTGTATTAGTGAAGTACTCATCTTTACCAGAACTAGATATAAAAGATGAAAAAGCTGATAGCAAGGGGAGTATTTTACAGTTTCCTCGTCTTATATTAGGTGCGATAGCTCTGTTTTTTTATGTAGGTATCGAAGTTATCGCTGGAGATACTATCGGTCTTTATGCTCAAAACTTAGGAGTTGAAAATTTTACCTCAATGACCTCATACACTATGATTTTTATGGTACTTGGTTATTTAGTAGGAGTTTTCTTTATACCAAAGTATCTCTCACAAGAGAGAGCTTTAAAAGCCTCAGCACTTTTAGGGATGTTATTTTTACTAGGAGTTAGTTTTAGCTCAACTACAACACTATCTATTTTAGGTATACCAATGTCCGTTACCTTTGTAGCACTTCTAGGTTTTGCAAATGCTCTTGTATGGCCTACCATTTGGCCTCTAGCTCTTGAGGGTTTAGGAAAATACACTGCACAAGGAAGTGCTATTCTCATCATGGCAATAGCAGGTGGGGCTATACTTCCACTCATTTTTGGAAAAATTTCAGAGCTTAGTGGAGATATGCAAATCTCTTATCTTTTTGGTTTACTTTGTTACGCTTTTATATTTATGTACGCATACAAATGGCATAAAATAACTTCGTGGAAATAAGATGTATGAGTTAAAAAAACTCCCAAATGGTTTTGAATACTTAGAGATTAAAAATGATAAAGCAAGTGCAAAGATAGCCCTTCAAGGTGCGCATATATTTGACTACAAACGAAATGATAAAACACCTATACTTTGGTTAAGTGAGATAAGTGATTTTAAACTTGGCAAAGCTATAAGGGGTGGAGTTCCTCTTTGTTGGCCTAGATTTGGTAACTTAGATAAAGAACTTCCACAACATGGTTTTGCACGGACATTTTTGTTTGACTTAGTAGATGTTGAAGAGTTAGATTCTAATACTACAAAAGTACACCTCCAACTAAAAAACAATGAAAAAAGCCATAAAATCTGGGACTATAAATTTCAACTTGATTTCACTGTTATAATCTCAGATACATTAGTTATGAAGTTAAAAACTACAAACAAAGATACAAAAGACTTTGAAATAACTCAAGCACTTCATAGCTATTTCACCGTTTCAAATATAGATGAAGTAAAGATAAACGGACTAGATAAAAAACCATACCTTGATGCACTAAGTATGAAAACACAACTACAAAATGGTGAAATAAGTTTTAGTGGTGAAGTAGATAGAGTTTACCAAGAGGTAGATTCAGCGATAACCTTAGAAGATAAAAGCCGTAAAATAAACATACAAAATCAAGGCTCTTCATCTGTAATAGTTTGGAACCCGTGGATAGAAAAATGCTCAAAAATGTCAGCTATGAAAAATGATGCTTATAAAAAGTTTGTGTGTATAGAGTCAGCAAATGCTTTTGAAGATGTAAGAGTTATAAAAGTAAATAACTCTCATACACTAAAGACAACTATTTTTTAAGACCTTGATGTGTATCGTAAGCCAATCTCATAACACCTATCGCATAGTTTGAGGAGTTATTGTAACGCATGATTTTTTTCGCATATCCTCTTAGGTATTGAAGTTCAGGTTTACCACAAGCAAAGCAGTCATATTTTTTACCACTTCTTTTTGACTCAGCATATACAAATGAACTGTCTTTATGTGCAAAATCATAGTCATACCATTGCTCTTCTACTTTAGGCATATTTGGTATCTTATCCCACTCTATAAGTTTGGTAAAATTAGCTTTTTTATGAAGATAGTTACTAGCAGACATTATCGCATCTTCCATTCGTGTTAAATCAATTCCACCATCATTATATGATACTGCATATATAAATGAAGCTGGCATAAACTGTGGAATTCCTACTGCTCCTGCATAAGAACTAGGTAAATTACAATAATTTGGCTCTATTGCATTATCAAAACAATACTTTATAATCGATACCATATTTGATTTACCCATACTCATCAACCACTTGTCTCGCTTAGTCTTTACATCGACTTTTTTAACAAGTGTGTTAAAAACTTCAAAAGCATCAAAACTAGGAGTAATTTTTCCAAGTTTAGTCTCTTTCATAAGTATTGCAGCTATAACCTCACGGTTTACTCCAAAGCGCTTTTCAGCCTCATCATAAACATTGGAGTATTTTTTAACATGTGCGATTATTTTTGGAACATACTTAACTAGGACATTATTTGCACGTTTCTCATTTTTTCTATGTTGGGCTATTTTTTTTACTGAAAAGAGTTTAAAACTTCTCTCATCCATTTTTGTAGTTTTATTTGAAAGTAAAAAACTATTTGCATACTCAACAGAGACACCTTTTTTTACAACTCTTTTACATATCTCTTCGTAATTATTATCTTTAAAATCACAATTAGTGTATTGAGCCATAAGTAGAGTTGAGAATGTAAGTGATAATATGTATCGAATCAAGATTTTTCCTTTTTTCATTTGATATAATTCTATCATAAAACATATAGGATATAAATTATGGTAGATAAAGCTTGTGACAACAAAACTTGTATGAAAAGCGAAGAGTGTCTAAGACATCTTGCCTATCTTCAAGGCGATCAAAACTACAAAACATTTAAAGGCAACGAGACTAAAGGTTGTGGACAGTTTATACAAAAATAACCAGTAGTATTAAGATTAAATTTCTTTAATATCTATAATAGTTATTTTTGTTTTCATACATTTTGATATCAGCAACTGCAACTAACTGCTCAAAAGTAACTCCAGCATCTGGAAAAGTAGCATGACCTATTGACATAGTTACAGGGCAAGATACTTCACCATTATTGACAACTATGTTCGATTGAGATTTTATATTTTTTACTAAATCTAACACCTCTTGAGAATTTTTAAAGTTCTCTACTATGATTATAAATTCATCCCCACCATATCTTGCGACAGTGTCACCTTCTCTTACAATAGAGCTTAAGTTATCAGATACCTCTTTTAAAACTAAGTCACCAAAATTATGCCCATAGTCATCATTTATTTGTTTAAATTCATTTAAATCACACAATAATATTAATAATTTTGAATAGTTTCTTTTAGAATTCGATACAGCATGTTCATATCTGTCATGTAATAGTGTACGATTCGCTAAACCTGTTAGTTGATCATGTGTAGCTAAGTATTTTTGTCTTTTAAAAAGTTTATCTTCTTTAGTAATATCTTCTTGAGTAACTAAAAAGTACTTTTTACCATTTTGTTGAAAATTTTTTATGTGAGATTTTATAAGTACAACTTTACCAGACTTTTTTTTGTTATATACCTCAAAACTAAATCTATCTAAAGAAGTAAGCTTTGTCCATAAAGCTTTGTAAAAAGCATGATTATGTTTTCCAGATTTAAAAAAAGACATATTTTTACCAACAAGTTCATCTTTAACATATCCAGTTAGATCAATTATTCCATCACTAGCTTGTTCTATCACTCCACATTCATTAATGATTATTGTAGCTATTGGTAAATTTGCAAATGCAGATGATGCTATATCTTGTTGTGTTTTTTTGAACAAAGAAAGTAAAAAATCTAACATCTAAGTTGACTCCATATATTTTATAAATATATCTTATCAGAATAGTGTCATATTGATGTCACATCTCCATCAAAGAAGTATGAAAACTTATTTTTTTCATTAATATATTCTACTTCTATCAAGATATCATTAGCTTTACATATTTCACCAACCATATGAAGACCTATCCCATTTCCACGCCTACTTTTGTCTGTTCTATGATAACGTTCAAATATTATTTTAGTATCTTCTATTTTAGTTCCATAACTCTCAAAACTAACTTTTATATCATTTGAAAACTTATGTAATCTAACTTGTATATCTTTTTTGGGGGTAGAATATTTTATAGCATTTGAAAGATTATTATCTATTAGATACTCAGCCTCTATTTGATTCATATTTATCATAATATTTGGCTCAATATCATACTCTATTTTAGAATCATGCGCTTGTACTATCACTGAAAAAAGATTTATTCTTTGTTGCAACAATGAAGATATATCTAAATATTTTTTTTCAAAACTAATCCTTTCTCTATTCAATGTATACGATAAAGAGTCATACATATGCTCAATTGAAACTAATGAAGCTTTTATTTGAAGTAGTGCCTCTTGATTTGTTGTATCTATCATCTCAAGGGCTATTTTGATAATACTAACAGGAGTTCTAACTTGATGAATTGTATTTGCCGTAAAAGTTTTAAACTGCTCTAGTAACTCTTCGTTTGATTCTATCTCTGTTTTTAAATCTTGAAGTAATTGATTGTAGGTAAAGCTCATAGAGCTTATCTCATCATTTTGTGAGTCTAAGAGTTTCATATCTATAGATTTTTTTACTTTCATATTTCTTTTTAACAACTCTATTGGTTTTATAATTCTTCTATTTACCAAGTATATAGTCACAACAACAAGCAATGCTAGAACTAACCAAATAATAGCTGTTAATATATTTATCTTGTCTATCGTAGCTTTTGCTTGACTCTCATCAAACTCAAGATATAACATATACCTACTATTTGTACTAATATTCATAAATGAGTTAAATGGCAACATAACATGATGAATATATTTTTCATCTTGAATAGAATATAAATCTTTATAGGTATTTTTCTCTAGAAATGCTGTTATACTATCTATAAATGTACTTTTTCTTATCTTGTTTGTATCATCAAAATACTTTATAAATTTATCATAAGAATCTCTCTCTTTTAACATCTCCATTTTAGTATAGTTTGTAAAATTCTGACTCCAAACAACCTCAACATCAAAAATCTCTTCTTTATCAAAAGGTATATAATATACTTTACTTGATAATAAATTTGGAATTTGATTTTTAATATCTTTTATAAAATTTTCAATATTCGCACCATCTACTAAACTCATTGAAACTTGAACTAAAAAATTTTTAGAACCTTTAGCTCTTTGTACAATATACTGTTTATACTCATTTGATACAGCATCACCGCTAATAGTTGATACATCTATAAATCCAGGTTTACTATAAACTTTTTTAAGTGTTTTTAATGCTAAGGGGATCATACGAAAATCAAGATTCATATCTGTTTTATATGTTGTATTTCTTATCACATAATCTTCATCTATTATAAGTATGTCAAATCTTGCATTTTCACTTAACTTATTTAATTCTTTTTTTAGTGGTTCAAGGTTGAATTTTTTACCATTTTTTACTACATAATCCTGACTTATTTGTAGGGCTTCATGTAGTACTTTATCCTCTTTACGATATTTATAAGAGATTAAGTCATTCATCTCTATTAGTTTTTTTGCAACTATGTAAGCATGATTTATGGACTTTAGATTTAATGCCTTTTGTGTAGTTGATTTTATATATGAGTTATTTATATAGATATAAATAGCTGGAATAATAGTTAAAATAAATACTAGAATATAAAAAAGTTGTTTAATAGTTAAATTTTTCAAATCTTACAACTCAATCTCTATGGAAAAATAATAACTTCTCCCCTCAGCAGGGAAACCATAGATATACTCATAATCTTCATCCAAAATATTTTTTATCCCAACTCTAGTATTTACAAACTTTGAAAATTTATAAGAGAGTTGAGCCTCTACAAAATTATATGCACCAACTTTATATTTTTCATCTGTATAAGTCGCAGAGTTTTGAGAGTACCTACTCCCTATATATTCATAAGATACAAAAGCATTTAAAGCCTTATTAAAACTCATGGAATCTTGAACACGAAGTTTATGATTTGGAATAAGTTCTAACTCATCCCCTACATCATCTTCACTTTTTGCATATGCATAAGATATATCTATGGAGTGATTATCTAACTCCTGTGTATTAAAACGAAGCTCAGTTCCATAGTGTTTTGCTTTGTCAGTGTTCTCAAATGTCGTACCATTAAAAACTATAAGGTCTTTGATATCATAATAGTATAAAGCCAAATCAAGAGTTGACTTAGAGTTTATAGCATAGATATATCCCGTAGTATATTGCATACTTTGTTCTGGGTCTATATCCTGTATATCATTCTCCCAAGGAAAGATAGAAAACATCTCTGCAATACTTGGCATACGAGATTTTTTAGCAACACCTAGGTAAAGACTATGCTTTTTATTTTTATAAGATAGCTTTGCTTGAGCATCAAAACTATCACTATCCTCTTTTGGACTAAGAGCTGAAGCATCAGCTGACTCTACCTCTTTTAAAAGATTGTAAGATATTCCTGTTTGAAGTGAAAATACATCATCTATTTTGTAGTTATCCAAAGCACTTAACTTAAAAGTGTTTAGTTTAGTTTTTGCATCTGCAAAACCACCACCTGTTCGTAGATGTTCATTTTGTTCAGCTAGGGCTATAAAACTTGTTTTATGATTTGTACTTTTAAGTACTGCTTTTAAAACACTCCCTAAACGGCTATCATCAAAAGTAACCAATGGATCGTGTGTTTGGTAAAAGCTATCGTAGATTTCATAAATATCTTTATACTCATCATAATAGGCACGAGCAGAATAATCAACATATTTTGTTTCATAATCAAGATAAAAATAAAAACTAGCTAACTCTTTTGGGTCTATTCTTGTATATGCGTTCCAAACGGGTGAAAGAGGATTTGTTTGGGTGTTTGGGACTATTCCATACTCAGATTTGGAAAAAGATATTTTTGTAGATATCTCTAACTTATCATTTATAAATGTTCCTGCTTTTAGAGATATATTTGTTTGCTCTTTATCACTATTTACTCTTGTTTTGTTTGACTGAGTTGGTGTTGGTTTAAAGTCATCGGATAGCTTGAAATTACTTCTATGGTAGTACGAGGTTTCTGCTGAAAAATATACATCATCTTCTGTGCCACCAACATAAAGCGAATAAAACTCATCATTTGTAGAGATTGTAGTTTTTAGTGAACTCTCAAACTCTTTTTGAGGTATCTTTGTAACTATATTTACTTGACCACCCATAGCTGATACACCTAAAGATGAAGTACTAGAACCATCATTTAAAAGTATTGTGGAACTTGACATGTTCAAGCTAGTATTTATTTGACCATCTATACGTCTGTAAAGTGGTATCCCATCCTCCACATACTCTGTTGCTTTAAAATCAAGTCCACGAAACGAAATGGCCTCTTCACCTTTTGAATCTGTCCTTATTTTAAATGATACATCTCTTTTTAATTTATCATGTAGAGTTATACTTCTCGTTTGAAGAGTTTGTTTTTCGCCTATAAGTATCACTTCATCTTGAAGTTTTTCATTCTCTACTAAGATCTCTTGAAGCAGATAATCCTGCGCTAAAAGTGCTGATGTTATAAGAGTAAGGACTACTAGTTTTTTCATTTTATAAAGTAACCTTCACCAACACGCGTTTGTATAAACTCAACTGGTATTTTTTTTCTGATTCTAGATATTAGCTGCCTTAGATGTGGTGTCTGTAAACCCCAAACTGCACTCTCCAAGCTTTCATTTAATACTAATTTACCAATATTATCTACTAAAATGGATATAAGTATAGACTCTTGAGCACTTAATAAAATACTCTCTTTATTATACGTTAGTTCCCTATCGTCTTTATTGTATGTTAAGTCTTTATATAAGGATATATCTTTGTCAATATCTCTAGTAAATGCTCGTATTTTTAACTCTAACTCTTTTATATCAAATGGTTTTTTCAAGTAATCACTACAACCTTTTGTGTAAGCCTGTGTAATCATCTCCATATCTATTGTAGCACTGATTATAATAATTGGAATTTTTTTGTAAGTATTTCTTATATGCTCTAAAATCTCTAAACCATTGACATTTGGAATATCTATATCAACTATATATAAGTCATAACTATCAGATACAGATAAAACTGCCTCTTCACCATCTAAATATCCATCAACTTTAAAGCCTCGCAACTCTAAGTATGTCTTAATAGTTTTGTTTAATAAGTATTCATCTTCAACTAGCATCAATTTCATAAATTGATTATATCAAAGTTTTTTCATTTACCTCTTGCAATCTTTGTGGTGTACCTATATCTTTCCAAACCCCGATATATACTTCACCAGAAATTTTTACTTTTGTGATAGTTTCTCGTAGTAGTGGTGCTAAAGCCAACTTACCATAAGCTAAGTTTTCAAACAGTTTTGGAGAATAATATCCAATACCTGAAAATGTAAACATCTTATCAGAACTATTTAAAACTTTTGTGCCATTGAGACCAAAATCTCCACCCTCATTATGTTCAGGATTTTTTACCAAAATCAGATGTGCTAAGTCATTACCTAGCTCAAACTTCGAGTCAAACTCATAATCACACCAAACATCAGCATTTACTACTAAAAAAGTGTTTTCACCAAGTAATGGCAAAGCTTTTTTTATTCCACCAGCTGATTCTAATGCACCCTCATCTCTCTCATCTGAGTAAGTTATCTTCACATTCCAAGCACTTCCATCTCCGAGTGATTCAACTATCTTTTCACCTAGGTGGGCTATATTTATCACTATCTCATCAAAACCATTTCGTGCTAGTTTTTCTATGTGGTAAACTATAAGTGGCTTATCATCTACTTCTAAAAGTGGTTTTGGTAAAGTATCTGTAAGTGGGCGCATTCGCTCCCCACGACCAGCTGAGAGTATCATAGCTTTCATTATTTATTTTCTATAAGGTCTAAAATATGATTTTTAAGAGGGATTAGTTGCTTATTTATAATCTCAAATATTTCATCAGCATCTATACCAAAATAATCATGCGCTACAATATTTCTAAAATTTTTGATTTTTTGCCATGGAATCTGTGTATGGTTATCTTTAAAATCTTCATCAAGCCTCGATACAACTTCACCAATAACAATAAACTGCATCATTGCTGCATCAAAACTTTTTTCATCAGCATAAAATTCATCAACAGAAGAAAAATCTTTAGAGTAGTTTTCTATTTTAAGAACAGCTTCCAAAAGTGCAGATAAATTAAAATTTATATTATTAGACATACATTGTATCTTGTAGTATTTCTGCTTTAGCATACGGCTTCAAATATTTTTCTCTAGCAATATCTACACTTCTATTAAAAGATTTAGATAGATACTCTTTTAATGATGTTTTAATATCATAAATATTAGATACATCATTATCTAACTCTATAAGCAAATCAACATCACTACCTTGTTTTTGTTCATCTCTTGCAAATGAACCGAACAAGCCTATACTAGTAACATGGTACTTTTCTGCTAAAAAGCTTTTATTTTTATATAAAAAACTTAGTATCTCTTCTTTTGTATTCATAGTTAAATTATATCATATTTAATATTTTTGCAAAAATGAAGCAAACTCTTTTGTTTCATCATAGAGCAAAGCAGTATCTAGCACATACTTTAAAACAAGTGGTATATCTTTTAAGTACCCATCTTTGCCATCACGCAGATGAAGTCTGGAGAAAATTCCAAGCACTTTTATATGTCGTTGCAAGCCCATAAAGTCAAAGTGTTTTATAAAAGTTTTATCATCTATTTTTAGAGAAACTTTATCACGAAATTCCAACACAAGTTTTAAAATCTCTTCACGCTCAAACTCGATGTAGCAATCTTTTAAAAGTGAAACCAAGTCATAAGTTATAGCACCATTCATTGCATCTTGGTAGTCTATCACACCAACTTCACCACTCTTTTTTATCATAATATTTCGTGAGTGAAAATCACGATGAACAAAGTAGTTTTGTGGCTGTTTTAAAACCTCATCACTTATGATATTTAAAGTATTTTCTATTAACTCTTTTTGCAGAGCATTAAGTTTCAAACCTAGTTTTTTCTGCAGATACCACTCACTCATCAAGTCCATCTCAAAGTGCAAAAAAGCTTTGTCATAAATTGGTAAGTTTTTTGTGTCAGCTTTGAGCATTTTAACTATCTCATCCATAGCTTTTAAGTATAGTTTTTTATAGTTTTTTGCATTTAAAATATTTAGATAATGAACATTTCCAAAATCTTCTAAAACTAAAAAACCATCAGCCAAATTTTGTTCTAAAATTTTTGGTGCATTAACTCCAACAGCTATTAGTCTTTGTGTAACATCTAAAAAAGGCTTAAGTGAGTCAAGCTCAAGTGAGGAGTCCATAACTATAAAAGTATCATTTTTACCAACAAGCCTATAGTACTTTCTAAAACTAGCATCTGCTGAAGCAATCTCTAACTTATAATCTTTGTATGGAGTTTTTGATAACCATGATTTTACTTTATTCATATATACACCCTAAAATTGTGTTTTGTTTCGCTCCAGTTACTGAGCTAAGATTTACTTTTTCTTTTTTAACTCTCTTATATCCAAGCCAAGAAAAAGCCATCGCTTCCATAAAGTCTGAACTCACACCCACCTCATCACTTGGAACTACTTTTACAGTTACTAACTCTTCACTCAAACTTCTCATAAGCTCTTTATTTTTAACTCCACCACCACAAACTATAAGTAAATCTATCTTAGTTTTTTTCACCTCATTTGCTATACTTTTCACCGTTAAAGCTAAAAGAGTAGCTTGAACATCCTCTGCTTTTAAGTCCTGATAATTTTGCAGATATTTATCTAACCAAGTCTCATTAAAAAGTTCTCTTCCTGTACTCTTTGGTGCATTTCGTTTAAAAAATGATTCGGCTAATATATCGGCTAAAAGTTCATTATTTATTTCACCACTTTTAGCCCACACACCATCTTTATCATATGCACTATTTTTGTTTTTGTTTATCCAAAAGTCTAAAAGTACATTTCCACAACCTGTGTCATAACCTTGTAGTTTATCACTTATGAGTGTTATGTTTGCCATACCGCCAATATTTAAAACTGCTACACTTTTCTTTAAAGATGAAAATAAAAACTCATGAAAAGCAGGAGCAAAAGGCGCACCCTGACCACCAAGTGCTATATCTTTTTGTCTAAAATCACTTACAATTTTTAAGCCCGTTTGTACTTGAACTACACTAGCATTGCCAAGTTGCATAGAAAATGGTGTTTTAGAGTTTGGCTCATGCCAAAGTGTCTGTCCATGAACTCCAACAGCTTCAATATCCTCTTTTTTTATATCAAACTTTTGAGTAAAATCGTTTATACATTTAGCGTACAAATATCCTAAACGAGTATCTATTTCACCAATGGTTTTTAAAGTTGTTTCACCATTGATAGTAAGTAAAATATCTGACTTTAAACCTTTATCAAAATCATACTCATACGAGTGCAGAAGTTTACAAGTCTCTTTATCTATCACGCAACTTACTACATCAACACCATCTAAAGATGTACCGCTCATCACACCAATATATAATTTTTTCATTTTTTATCGCCTTGTAGCATTACTAAAAAAGATATAACACTAGCAATAACTAATGTATATGAAAATCCAATACTAAGCCCAAAAGTATAAGGTTGCATAGCTAACACACTAACAAAACCTATCACTAACGACAAGCTTACTGTTTTTTCATTTCCTCTATTTGTAAAGATTGCCGCAGCATAAACACCAAGTAATCCAGCATAAGTAAATACCATCACACCAAGAGCAAAAGAGAGAAGTGAAAGCTCACTATACTGTTGCCAATAAAACGAAAGCATAGCCATAAGAGATAAAACAAAAGCAAAAAATAAAACTGCTTTTCGTGAAGCTTTTACAAAATACTCATCGCTAAAACTCCCTCGTGAGAGTTTATAAGGTTTGTACAAATCTTCAATAGCCACAGAAGCCATAGCTCCTAAAACTGAGTTAGTAGATGATAGTGCTGCCGCAATCGCTCCAACTGTTACAAGTCCACGCAAACCCTCCGGCATCTCGTTTAAGATGTAGTACATAAATATAGTGATGCTTTCACCGTTAAAGTCTTGAACTACACTAACTTCTTTGTAATACACAAATAACAATGCACCGATAGCTAAAAACAAAAGTACAACTGGTATAGTTAGCAAAATAGAGATTATCAAAGAGTCTCTTGCATCTTTTTCATTTTTACAAGAAAGCACACGTTGAGTCATATCTTGGTCAAGTCCAAAGGCTGCAACATTTAGTAAAAACCAACCAGATAAAAGTGCTAAAATAGAGAATTTCCCATCCATTGATGTATCTATAAACTCTAACTTATTTGCCTCATTTAATACTGAAAATATCTCCACATTTACAAGTGAATAATACAAAAATACCAAAACTGCGACACCAGCACCTACATAAGTTACAGCTTGAATAATATCACTCAAAATGACTGAGCGAACACCACCAAAATACGTATAAGCCAAGGCTCCAAAAACCAAGATAAGTATAGATACAGCTACATGAACAAAGGATATATCTGAGAAAAGTATCATAGAGATTGCAAGTGAACCGATGTAGAGTCTAGCCCCACTAGCCATAACACGACCAAGTAAAAACATAATTCCCGCTTGTTTTTTAGCCCGCTCGCCATATCGTTTTTCTAAAAGTTCATAAACAGTAACAGCCTTCATCTCATAAAACTTTGGCACTAAAACAAAGGCTACAAACACAACTGCTAAAAGTGCAGATATATAAAAACCGATGAAAGTAAAATCATGCTTGTAAGAGTACTCAGGTGCTCCTAAAAAAGTGGCAGCTGATTGGGAAGTAGCAAGTATGGAGATAGCTACTGCAAACATTGGGACAGAGTTTGAACTTACAAAATACTCACGTGAAGAGTTGATTTTTTTGCGTGAAAGTAAAAAAGATGAGAGTGCTAAAACTAAAAAATATCCTACAAATACTAACCAATCAATACTTGAGAACATACTTTATTCTCTTGTTTGACTCCAAGATTCTTTCATAAGGTATGGCACCGGATTTTACTTGCTTATAGATTGTCTCTATTAGTTCATCTATATCTTGATCTGCTAACTGGTTTCCAAACAGCAACATATCTACACCAGCGTTTATAGCTAAGGTAACTGTCTCTTTTAAAGAGTAGTGAGAAGAGATTGCTTTCATCTGTAGATCATCAGATATTATCACACCATTGAAACCCATTTTATTACGGAGAAGTTTAGTATTTACTTTGTAAGAGAGTGTAGCTGGGTATTTTTCATCTAGTTGAGAGTTAAAGACATGTGCTGTCATTACCATTCTTAGCTTTTGTTTATCTATAAGTATTTGATAAGGCTCTAACTCTTTTTTACTCCAGGTCTTAGATACATCAACAAAACCCTTATGTGAATCTGCTAAAGATGAACCATGCCCTGGAAAATGTTTCACAACTGAAACTATATCTTCAACCTCAAGCTCATCCATAAATATTTCGGCATATTTTGCCACCTCTTTTGCATCACTTCCATATGAGCGTTCAAGTCCATAAATAACTTTGTTTTTTGGATTTACTGCCAAGTCAACTACTGGTGCAAAATCACAATCTATTCGCATCTCACTTAGCATTATCGCTTGTTTTTTGTAAATCTCTTTTGCTTTTTCATACCCTAAAGCTGAGACCTCTTTAGCTGATGGAAATTCATCAAATCCATACTTAGCTTTTAGTCTTGCAACTTTACCACCCTCTTGATCAACTGCTATAAAAAGTGCCTTAGTAGAGTAGTGTTTTAGTTTTTTTGTAAGCTCTTTTAGTTGCTTTGGTGAAGATATATTTTTAACCTTGGCTCTATCATCATAAAATCTATCAAATAAAATCACACCACCAATAGCATACCTATTTATATCTTTTACTATTTTAGAATCTCTGTATAGTTTTTCATCATCAAAACCTACCATAAGCATACGACCAATCTTTTGTTTTAACTCATGCTCAGTTGGATGAAGCGTAGTTGCATTTAGTGATATAAATAGTGCTAAAAATATTAAAAAACTTTTCATAAATCTATTTTATCTTTCTTGCGGTTAAAAACAGATAATCTTTACCAGTAATCGTAACTCTATACTTTTTTTGTTGCAAATACTTCTTGGTGAAGTGAATATCTTTTAGGACTAAAGAGAGTTCAGAAAAAGCATAGTTTGGAGCCTTTGCACCATACACCATTTCACCATCTATCCATCTACAATTTGGAAAACCTAAAACCATAGCTCCATCTTTTTGCAAATAGTTTTGGTAAATATCCATAAATCGTTCATTAAAGTTTATGTTTGAGCTTTGCAGAGTCCCTATTGAGATTATCAAGTCAAACTTACCGATGTTTAGTTCATCTAACTTGTTAATATCATGACTAATAAACTCTATATTTGAGCACTTAAACTCATTTTTTGCATACATAATTGCTGAGTCAGAATAATCAATCCCCATAAGCTCTTTTTTTTCAAAATCTTCATCCACAAGCATATTTTGTATCACTAAAAACTCATCACCTTTGTTTACTCCAAGATTTAAAATCCGTTTTTTTTCTTTTACATCTATAAACTCTAAAGCTTTTTTATAGTGGTAAAGATATGCAAACTGTTTATTTTTATCGATAGAGAAAAACTCACTCTCTACTCCATACTTCTCACTACTTTTTTCATCTTTGTGAAATGAGTTCTCTTCATTTAACCTCTTAAATCTTAAAACCGTACTTTCACCATTAACTATTGGTGAAAGCATTTTTAAAAAGAAAATTTGTGCCAAATCTATAAAAGATTTATAGCCAATCTCATCTAGTTGTAAGTTTTTTACTTCAAGTTCATGCACTTCACCATACTCTAGGTTTAGCATCTCAAAGTGTTTTAAAATATCCATTGTTTTCATTAAGATATTATAGTGTAAAATTTCAAAAAAATATTAGGAAATAAAATGGATACATTAACAATCTGGCACAATCCAAAATGCTCAAAATCTCGCGAGGCTATGAGTATACTAGAAGATAACAACTGTGAAACAACAGTTGTAAAGTACCTAGAAACTACTCCAACAAAAGATGAAATCACAACTGCGTTAACAATGCTAGGGATGAATCCAAAAGAGCTTATGCGTACAAAAGAAGATATATATAAAGAGTTAAATTTAGCAGATGAAGATGACTACGATAAACTTGTTGATGCGATGGTTGCTAACCCTAAACTAATCGAGCGCCCAGTTATCTTTAAAGGTAACCAAGCGATTATAGGACGCCCAACTGAGAAAATTGCTAAGTTTATAAACTCTTAATTAAATTATTTTTTAGAGTTTAGCCTAGATTGATACTCCTGTGGATGTTTACAAACTGGGCAAACTTTTAGAGCTTTTTTCCCATAGTGAACATGTCCACAAACTTCACATATCCAAGCTTCATCTTCATCTTCACTTACAAACTCAGCCTCAGCTTCAAGTCTTTGTAAAAGCATCTTGAACATATTTTCATGCTCAACTTCTATCTTACCAATACCGGTAAATAGTTTTGCAGCCTCTTTATGCCCTTCATCTTTTGCAATTTGTGCAAAGTCTGGGTACATCGTTGTATTTTCATAAGATTCGCCATCTATTGCAATTTGAAGATTTACTTTTGTATCGCCAAAATTATCTTCACTATTGTTTGTCATTCTATTGTTTAGAGATAGTTCTAGTTTAGCATGTACTTTTTCATTGTTAGCTGCTCTTTGAAAATGTTCAGCTATATCTCTATAACCCTCTTTTTGAGCAACCTTAGCAAAGTATTCGTACTTATTTCTTGCTTGAGACTCGCCAGCAAATGATTTCATTAAATTTACTAAGGTTAAATTCTCAGTAATCATCTCCATAGCTTGTCCACAACAGTGCAACTCTCCACCACCTACACTCTGAACCTCAACTACATTTGAACATTTGTTACATCTATATGTTTCATACTGTCTCATCTGATTTCCTTTTAATGGTTTATCTACTAGAAGATTGTGACATAAGTAACCTTAAAGGATAATTATTATCCTTTAAGGTTACTTATGGTTTAAGAAGCACTTAAAAACATAACTGATATCATTGTATATAGTATATAGTATATATAAGGGAAAGTAGTGAAATATTTATTAATAATAATTGGTTTTTATTCTTTGGTATTTTCAAGTGAAAACTTAGCTTTAGAAGATGATTTTTTACAAAGTTTAGATGAAGTTAGTGAAATCGCTACAAAAACCAAATTAAATATAGATGATTCTCCATCATTTGTTACGGTACTTCATAGTGATAAACTTTTAAAACTTGGAGTTGATGATGTATTTGAAGCTTTAGGTTTAGTTCCTGGCGTTCAGTTAAAACGTGAAAAAACTGGTGTGCCTGTTGTAGTGTTTCGTGGAGTTTCACAAAAAGGTGAAGTTAAATTAATGGTAGATGGTGTTACTATCAACAACTCATATCGTGGTTCCATTTATCATTATCTTGATTTTCCTATAGAGATGGTTGAACGAATAGAAGTTATACGTGGGGCAGGCTCAGTTTTATACGGTTCTGGCGCAATTAGTGGTGTTGTAAATATAATTACTAAAAGTTCCAATAAAGACAATGACAATACTGCTTTTATATCTGGTGGGGAATACGACAATTATAAAGGTGGAGCAATTGTTTCTACAAATTTAGCTAATTTCAACCTTTCACTAGATGCGTACTATCAAAAAGACAATAAAATGATAGACTCTACAGATAGACATTTAAGAGATTATTCTGTTGGTATAAATATTAGTGATGAAAACTTTGCTTTTTTAGCAAGAATTAAAAAAGATGATATGGGAAATG
>CAZZAZ010000008.1:0-23762 GCA_964652355.1 uncultured Sulfurimonas sp.
CGCTGAACGTTGCCAGAAACGATTGTCACTCCATACAGATTTTTTAGCCACTGTACCCTCCTATAAATTATAAGTTGTTATATATAACACTAATGTTCATTCTCTTCATGAACTTGGTGTTGCATGTAATAAACTGCATGTGGAAGTAATAACAAGCCAATTGCAGCTATTACTAAAGCCTTAGCTGTAAAATTATTTACGTGCATTAAGTTCCCCATAATATACATACAATAGCCCGCTAGGACCCAGAACATATAACCAAAAGGCATAGCCCATGATTTTAATACATTTACTTTTACAGCTGTATATATACCAACATAGAATCCTCCAAATATTAAAACAAGAGTAGAGGATACAAATATAGTTAAAAAATCTTCTGTAAGAATATCATTTGTCATAATTACTGTCTCAACCATGTTAATCTCCTCTAGTTTGTTATAATTTTTCAGAATCAACGAGTAGTTTAGTCCGATTTACATTAAATCTAGTTGACATATATCAATTTATATATTTAATTTAAAATTTAAGGTTTGTTTAAATATTAATGTAACTTTATGAAACAAGTATAATTTTTAAACATAATTATATTTAAGTTGTATAATTTTTATTCAATTTATAAGTAGTGTAATAACGCAGATAATGTGATAGTAAATATAATAGTAGTAGTAATTACTACTTTTCTTTTTTGTGTCTCATCAAGATCATATTTCTTTTCCATATAATCGCCTAGTTTTAAGCCTGGATATACTGAAAACAGCAACATGGGAAGAGTCATTGCAGCAATTATAACTATATCTTGAGTTGTCATTTAGAACCTTTTTTAGTTTTATATTTGTTGCATTATATCAAATTTATTAGTTGCATTTGTTTAAATTAACTTTAAAATTACTTGGTGTTATTAAACCTCTTATTATAAAAAGAAAATACTTCATTAGTCTAATTCTTTCTGGTTTAAAGACACATCAGCTAAAACTCCTGAAATGATTAAAGTCCGAAAGTTTCTTTAACTTTATTCTCAAACTCTTTATCACTTAACTCTTTACGAAGCGGCACAAAAGTTTCAGCTTCACTACCAACTGGCACAAATATTTCAGAATTTTCATCTTCAATTATATTTTTTACTGCATCAGCTATAGGTTGTGGAGATGGACCCTCATTGATTGCTTTTGCAACTATTGGCACGAAATGATCTACTAAATCTTTATACGGTGAAGTCTCAGATGTTGTAAGTGGCGAGGCTACTAAACCTTTACTTACAAAATTTGTCCCAAAAAGACCAGCTTGAACAGAGTGAACTCTTATACCAAATGGTAATGTCTCAAAACGAAGTGAATCAACTATACCTTCAACAGCATACTTTGAAGCGTTGTAATGAGTTAAAAGTGGAAGACCCATTTTTCCTAAAAATGAAGATATATTTATAATAACTCCAAATTTTGCCTCACGCATAAAAGGTAAAACAGCACGAGTTACTTTTAAAAGTCCAAAAACATTTACATCAAACTGATTAAACATCTCTTCATCACTACCTTCTTCAACAGTTGCAACAAGACCATAACCTGCATTGTTTACAAGTACATCAATTTTACCTTCGTTTTTAACTATTGTTGCTACTGCATTATTTATGCTGTCAGTTTTTGTTACATCTATATAGATGTTTTTTAGATTGCTTTTACCTAAACTAGCATTTTCATCTCTAGTCCCTGCGTAAACTATATAACCATTTTCAGATAAAGTTTTTGCTGTAATTGCACCCATACCAGAACTAGCACCTGTTATTAAAACTACTTTACTCATAATAAAACTCCTATATTAAATTACAAGTAGTATATGACAATAAAAAAAGATACTCAATAGGTTTTTAGCACAAAAGGAATTTTATTTTAGCAGTAAAGGGATTATTTTTTTAGTAAATCTTTTGGATAGACTCCAAAATGTTCAAAAAATAGCTTGGAAAAATGTCCTTGGTGTTTATAGCCAACATCTTTTGCTACTTCTCCAATATTTAAGTACTGTTCTCTTAACAGTAAATTCGCTTTTTCAAGACGGAGTTTTTGAATATATGTATATATAGTGATTTTGTACACTTTTTTAAATACTTTTTTTAGTTTTGATTCATTTGTTGCACAAAGATGAGCTAGTGTTTCTATGCTTGGTGGAGTTATATATGAGCGAAGCAGGACATCTTTTGCTGAGCGAGAGATACAAAGCTCATCATCACTTAGTTCATCATCTAGCATATCTATGAGTTTAAATCTATGAATCATAAATTCCAAAATATTATGCTCACATTTAATACTGTTCATAAAGTCCTCATCATCTCTTTGCGTTATTTTATTTATGATGTATAAGCTAAGTGCATCTATTGGTTTTGAGTCGATAAGTTCAGAGGAGAGTTCAGTTTGAAGTTTGCTATATAAAAAGTTTATCACTTCATTTTCATTAGAACTAAGGTATCTTTTTAAAATAAAATCAGCAATACAAAGGACAAAAACTTTACTAGGCTCGTCTAATGTAAATAAAAAATCTTGTCTTGAGGAAGCAAAAATATTTATACTATTTTCTTTAACCTTGTGTATTGTAGTGTTTAATTTATCATGTAATTGTAGAGTACCTTTTTGCGTAACGGTTATAAGTAGCATTCTATCTAGATTTTTATGATGAAATTCTTTTATTCCACCATTACTAAGCTCTATGTCTAAAAAAACTATACCGTTTGATATATCTACTCTTTTGATTGACTCACTTTTATTTTCACTTAAAGTTGTAACTTTATAAGAAGTATCAGTAATGTTAAAAAAGAAACTATCCATGATTTAAAACCTAAATGTTGTAGCATTCTCTAACTCTACGTTCAAAGTCTTCATCACTCAACTCTTTTCGCATAGGTATAAACTTCTTAGCCTTTTCACCAACAGTATCACGAGCTTTAAATTTATCATTGTTTATGATTTGTAAAATCATTTGTGCAACTTCGATTGCATCATTTCCATTGTTGATTTGATCCACTATTGCTGGTGCTAGGTTTGAAACCAACTTAGAATACGGTGAAGACTTATCAAAAGTTTTAAGATTTGTTACAAGATTATCTCTCGCAAATTTTGTATCAAAAAAACCTGGAAGGACAGAATGAACTCTAATGTTAAAATCTTTTAACTCATAACGAAGAGAATCAGTTATACCTTCAACTGCATACTTGCTAGAGTTATATAAAGTAAGAAGTGGCAGACCTATTTTTCCCAAGAATGAAGATATATTTATGATAATTCCACTCTTATTTTTTCTCATATTTGGAATGACTGCCTTACAAACTCTAAGTGTGCCAAACACATTTATATTAAATTGTAAAAGCATCTCTTCTTCTTTTAAATCTTCAACTGTTGAGACTAAACCAAAACCTGCGTTGTTTATGAGTATATCAATTTTTTTATGCTTATTTAGTATCTCTTTCACCACTTTATCTATGCTTGCTTGTGAACTAATGTCAAGTTGTATAGGTATGATATTTTTACTCTTAGAATCATCAAACTTAGAGATATCCCTAGTTCCAGCGTAAACTATAAAATCATTTTTTGCTAGATACTCAGTGGTAGCTTTACCCATACCTGAACTTGCACCAGTGATTAAAACTACTTTTGACATATCTTTTCCTTATATTTTGTTAGCTCATATTAAGCAAATAAGTATATCATATCATTAAAATTAAACAATTATTTATAATCAAGGAAACAGTAGATGAATTTTTTTAAGTATATTCATGCAGTTGGGACAGGTAAAAAAGGTAACAGAGATTTAACACTTGAAGAATCACGTGATATGATGAAACAAATTTTAAATCAAACTATTCCTAATGAACAAGCTGCAGCTTTTTTACTAGGTTGGAGACTAAAGCCTGAAACTACAACAGAGTTTCGTGGTGCAGTTGAAGCGTGTGATGATTTTATTAAAACTACAACAGTTGCTGATTCTATTGAACTTGGATACCCTTTTGATGGTAAGGCAAAAAATCCTTACATTTTTCCTCTTGTTGCAAAAGTTTTAGAAGATTCTTGTTTAAATCTTGTTGTGATTGGGGATGAGCTAACACCTGCAAAGGGTGGTATAACTATCAAAGACATTGTTACGAAAGTAGAGTTAAATAAAAATGCTCACTATTTTGACCGTAAAGATTTTTTTCATAAAATGAGCGAGTTAACAGATTTACGCATGAAACTAGGTCTTCGTAGTGGTTTTAACACTATCGAGAAACTTCCTCGTGTTGCAAATAGTGAGTATGCTATCACTGGTGTATTTCACAAACCTTATGTGAAAAAATATGTAGAAATTTTTTCAGACCGTTACAAAAAGTTTGCACTTATTCAAGGAAATGAAGGTACACCTGAACTATTTTCTAAAGGAAGACTTTGGATAGCTGAAGGTAATGATGTAGAGGAGTTTATCATAGATCCAACTCACTATGGAATCAACTATACAAAATCTTGGGATACTATATCTGTTGAAGAGTCAGTTGAACAACTAAATAACCCATCCGCTGAGTATCTAAAGTTAGCAAAACTAAATGCTGCTGTTTATTTGTTTGTAACACAAAAAGCGAGTAGTATAGATGAAGCATTTGAGAAACTAAACTAATATGGATAAATTTGGAAACCATATAAAAAACATACTACATGGTTTCTTTTTAGCGATTGGTACTACCATCGCTGAACCCTCTACCATACTTCCACTTATCGTAAACTATTTCGGTGGCAGTTCGATGCTTATTGGATTTTTCGCTGCACTTCTTCGTGGTGGAGCTATTGTAGTTCAACTATTCGCTGCTTTTCATGCTCAAACTTATCAACTTATGATGCCATATCTTCGTCGTATATTTTTCATAAGATTTTTATCTTGGTTTTTTATAGGTGTAAGTATCATCATCTTTGGGGAAAACTATCCAAATATAACCTTAGCAACCATAGGTTTTGGTCTTTTTATGTTTTCTTTTTCAGCAGGTTTTGCAGCAATTTATTTTCGTGAAATTATGGCTAAAATATTTTCACATAAATTTCGTGGAAAGACTATGGCTTACAGACAGTTTTTTTCTGCTGTTGGCGGTTTGCTATCAGGAGCTTTAGCTGGTTGGATTTTACACACTTTCACAGCTCCACTCTCTTACGGACTTCTATTTATTATCAGTTCATTTATAATGGGTTTTGGATATTTGTCTTTTTCACTTGTTGATGAACCAAGAAAAGAGGAAGTTTCTAAAAAGGAGAAATCGTTCAAAGAATTTTTATCAAACTCATTTGCACTTTTAAGAGCCGACAAAGCATTACAAATTCAAATCACAACCTTCCTTTTAGCATATGGGTATCTAATAGCTCTACCATTTATAATCCTTGATGCTCAAGTTAAAATAAATCTAGATGGGATTGCAATTGGTTCACTTATTACTACACAAATGATTGGTGCAATGTTAAGTAACTTTTTATGGGGTAAACTTAGTTCTGTTGGAAAAAATAATCTTGTTGCTAAAACTGCAATCTTACTTCAAATCACAGCAATATCTATAGCTTGGCAATCATCATCACTTTATGAATATATGTTGGTGTTCTTTTTAGTTGGCGCATCTATTGATGGAAATAGAATAGCGTCAAGTAACCTTATACTAAAACTAGCTCCACCTAAAAAAAGACCAGTGTATATAGCACTACAAATGAATATTGTATCTTTAGGTATGTTTTTCTCCATTTCAGGAGGAGTAATCTTACACTATCTGTCTTACAAAGTACTTTATAGTAGTGCGATTATCACACTACTTTTAGCATTTTACTTCTCATTTAAATTAAAAAAAGAAATTTAGTTACTTTTATAATTATCTATATAAAATTTCTGAACAAAGTTTCTCTCTTTTTCTGTTTCTAAAAAGATTCTCGCTACTGTTTGATTGTTTTCACCTAAGATAATAACATCATTATTTTCAATTTTAATATGTTTCTTACCCCAAGCTTGCTCTAACTCATCCATACGATGAAAGACTTCTGCTGAACTTGGTTTTTCTTTTATCCCTGTTTTTTTATCAATAATAGTTAAACCACCGATTCTTTTTTCAATCACATATGGGCTGTAAACTTTTATAGCCTCATATATTCTAGGTTCTTTAGCATTAGGCATAGCTCTTTTCATTGAGATAACTCCTAATATTAAAAAGGCTGTAAAAAATCCAAAGATTAGTGCTTTTTTCATACTCATATTTAATTACTCTCTTTCCATGTTTTTATATAGTTTTTTGCTTTTTCATCAAGCATCTTCATTCTCTCTTTACCTTTTGGTAAAGTTTTTCGTAAATTTTTCATCTCTTTTAAAAATTCACTTATCCCAGATGGAATAAGATTTTGTAAATACATTCTAAGATGTTTAGCCATTGCAGGAGATGCACCAGAAGTTGAGATCGCAATAGTTAAATCATCTTTTTTTACATAAGATGGAAAAATAAAATCGCAATAATCAACAGAATCAACAGAGTTACAAAGACAGTTATACTCTTTTGATTCTGCAAATATTTTACCCTGAAGAGGTATATCATCAACGGCTACAATTACAACTGAAAACTCTGAGATATCACCCTCTTTATAGCCTCTTTGCTCATAAGTCAAGTTATTTTCTTTTATCATTTTTATCATATCATCTGAAAAGCCTAAGGCTATAACCGAAATATCTGAAGTAAAATCTAAAAGATGTTCTAATTTCTCATAAGCAATGTAACCACCACCAACAATTAGTATCTTTTTATTATCAAGTTTTAAAAATGCTGGAAAATAAGCCATTTATCTCTTTTTTATATAGTGTTTACGAAATCATACCATAAGAAAATAATATTCTTTTGAGTAATATCAACTTACATTAATCATAAATAGTTTACAATCCAAAACTATAAAAATATAAATGAAAGTAATAATATATGAAAGACGAAATTTTATCTAGGATTCAAAAAAAGTTTCCACTAGTTGCAAAACCTTTTGAGGCAATAGCAAATGAATTAAATATGACTGAAAAAGAGGTCCTTGATATTTTACAAGAACAAAAAAAAGCAAATATTATTCGTCAAACATCAGCGATTTTTGACACAAAAAGGCTAGGTTATATATCTTCTTTGGTAGCTTTTAAAATTCCAGCAGAGAAAATTTCTGCTGCGGTAAAAGTTATTAACTCACATCCTGGTATTTCACACAACTATGAAAGAAACCATGATTTTAATATATGGTTTACGCTTGCTGTTGCCCCTGATTCAAAACTTGGATTAGAAAAAACTTTAGAAATTCTAGCAAAACTTACAGAGGCTGATGACTATATAATGCTTCCAACTTTAAAACTTTTTAAAATAAATGTGAAACTAAACACTACTGGTAAAGATGAGAAGAAAGAAAAAGTTAAAAAAGTAGTACATACTGATATAGATATGACTCCTCTTCACCAAGCTATCGTTGAGAGAGCACAATATGATATAGATATTATTAGTGAACCATTTAAAGCAATTATTGATGAGCTTGAAATTGACTATGATAAATTTTTCTCAATCCTTCAAGAACTTCAAGATGCTGGGGTTATGAGAAGATTTGCTGCTATTTTGAACCATAGAAAAGCAGGGTTTAATGCAAACGCTATGGTTGTTTGGGATGTTGAAGAGGGAGAAAAAGGGGAAGAAATTGGTGCTGCAGCTGCTGCTTTTTCTGCTGTATCCCACTGTTATCTTCGTCCTAAGTATTCAAACTGGCCATATAACTTATTTACTATGGTTCATGGTAAGACAACAGAAGAGACTAATGGCATCATAGAAGATATGGCTAAAGAGATAGATAGTAAAACTCATATGCCCCTTTATAGCTCAAGAGAATTTAAAAAAGTTCGTATAGAGTATTTTACCCCTGAGTTTGCAGCTTGGGAAGCACAACACATAGCTTAAGGAGCTTAATATTATGGATTTATTTTTAGAACTTGAAATTGTTTACATTGTAATTGGTATATTTATTTTAAGTGTTACAGCATTTGTAACATCACGTGATTTTGTTCCTGACGGAGCATTTAAAAAGGGAATGTTTTTTGTAGGAACATTTGTAGCCATTATGATAGTTCTTCACTATAATGTAACTACATCAAGAATGAGTAATGTAGAAACAATGTTTGAAGAGGGTAGTACCATTATATGTGAGAATAAAATGCGTCGTACGATTTCAAGATCTGTTTTATTATCTAAAAAACAAGGTTGGATAGTAGAAAATCATCTTTTTAAACATCCAGACTATGAAAGAGACTTTCACACATCTAGATGTATTGAATTTACAAAAGGTGTAGCTGAAGAACAACAAGATAAAAATGATAGATTTAAACTAAAACAAGAAAAAAAGTAGATGTTAGCTATACTTAAACGATACTCTGTTGCATTTTTAATATTATTTATTGTTTTTGGACTAATGATATTTGCAACAATTGGTGTAAAAAGCTTTAGTGATAAGATGGTAGAAGACGCACATATAACAGACAAAATTAAACCTAGAGGGGAGAAATTAATTAAATGAGCTTAACAATAATACTTAGTTTTGGGATATTAATTAGCTTAGCTTTTCATTTTCTTGGAGTATATACTAAATCTAAAAAAACTGTTTGGATAATGCTTATTTTTGTATGGTCCGCAGCTATTGGAACAGCGATAAACGAGATAAAGCCAGCAGGGTATAAAGATATAGAAAAAATGAAAGGTAAGTTTAGTCAAACTGATAAACTAATAGAAGAGTCCATGCCTGAAATTTCACTCTACGAGATGTTAGTAATCAAAAAAAGTTATTATGAAGCAGATTCAAAAAAATAAATATGCATAAAATTTCTATTATTGGATGTGGTTGGCTAGGAAAAGATTTATCTGCAAGTCTAAAAAATGATTTCAAAGTTGAATGCTTTTCACGCCAATCTACACAAGATGATTCCTCTTTTTGGCAAGCTAATACTATTATTATTGCAATAAATACAAAAGATGAATATTTACAAACATTACATAAAATCGATAAACTTACAACAAAAACATCAAATATTATATTAATGAGTTCGACCTCCGTTTATAGAGAATTTAATGAAAGTGTAGATGAAAGTGTAGAGATAAAAGATATAAAACTTCAAAGAGAAGCTGAACTACTTTTAATATCTACAAAAAAAAATATTTTAATACTTAGACTAGGTGGTTTAATGGGAGATGATAGAATTTCAGGTAAATGGAAAAATATCTCTACATTTTCAGATGGTCCAGTAAACTATATACATAGAGATGATGTTATTAATATAACAAAAAAAATGATTCAAAAAAACATAACAAATGGTATATACAATTTAGTTTCACCACTTCATCCTCTTCGCTCACAAGTACACAAAAAAAATACTAAGAAATTTGACTTAAAATTAGGAACCTTTGATGGGAAAACATCAAGAGTTATCCTTAGCAATAAGTTAGTAAAAGAACTTAATTATGAGTTTATTTATCCAGATCCATTAAAGTTTTGGGATTAGTTTTGTTTAGCTAAAGCAGAAAAATCAATCTCCTCTTTTTTTTCTTCAGATTGTTTTTTATCATCTTCAAATGAACCAGTAGAGAATACTATACCATCTGCATTTTTGTTAATTGTGCATCCTTTTATACCAGGCATACAAGGTGTATTTAAAAGTTTACAAAAACCTTGATGATCATGCTGACAAGTCCAGCCCATATTTATATCCTTTAGTTAATTACAATCAAAATTATAGTACAATTTTTCATATTAAAGGCAAATTATGGAATATGAAAAGCTAAATAAAGAAAGTATAATTAAGTACCTCTTAGAACAAAAAGAGATTATCAAGTTTTTTGCAGATGATGAGATATATGCACAAGAGATTGGTGATGGAAATTTAAACTTTGTATATATTGTTAAGTCAAAACAAAACCATAGCAAAGCATTCATAGCGAAGCAAGCAGTACCATATCTTAGATGTGTTGGTGAAGACTTCCCTCTTTCACGTAATAGAATGACATATGAGATTCGTGCCTTAAAAAAATTCTATCAAATATTTCCATCTTTTGTACCAAAGATTTACCATTCAAATGAAGAGATGAGTCTAGTTGTAATGGAGTATTTAGACAAGCATATCATAATGAGAAAAGGTTTGATAAAAGCTACTATTTATAAAAATTTTGCAGAACATATCTCAACTTATATGGCAGCTACACTTTTTTACACCTCATCTTTAGCTTTAAACTCAAAAAATAAACGACTTTTAGTAGAACAATTTAATGGGAACATTGAGCTTTGTAAACTTACTGAAAACTTAGTTTTTTCATTTCCTTTTATGGATCACGAAACTAATGACAATGAAAATACTAAAGATAATAAAAATGCTTTAAAGTTATTTACAGACTCTGAATTTAAGAAAAAAGTTTTAACTTTAAAGTATAAATTTATGACTCAAAGCGATGCTCTATTACATGGTGATTTACATACTGGTTCAATTATGATTAACGAAGATGAAACTTATGTAATAGATCCAGAATTTGCCTTTGTTGGCCCTTTTGGCTTTGATATAGGTGCACTTTTAGCCAACTTAGTAAATAATTATATTTATCATAGTGTTGTAACAAAGAATGAAACATATAAAACTTGGCTATTGGATACTATACATGAAATTTTAGAAAAATTTTCAAATAAATTTCTAAGCTTTTGGTCAGAATATAAAGATTCAGCACTATTTGTAGATGGCTACCTAGACAACGATACTCTAAATACATACAAAGAAGAGTTTATTCAAAATATCATAAAAGAGAGTGTTGGTTTTGCAGGAGTTAAGATGGCTAGGCGAGTATTTGGAGTAGCAGGAGTGGAAGAAATTCGTGGTATAGAAGACTCTACACTAAGAGCAGAAGCGGAAGATATGGTTCTAAAAATTGCAAGAAAATTTGTAATGAACTATGAAAATATAAACAATTTAGATGAGATAACAAAGATGATTAAAAATGCAAGGTAAGTACAAAGCTTTATGGCTTAATAATAAAGGAAATTTAGAGGTAATTGACCAAACAAAATTACCATTTAAGTATGAAACAAAAGTTTTAACTACAACTCAAGAAGTTGTAGATGCCATAAAAGATATGACTGTCCGAGGTGCTGGGGTAATAGGAAGTGTTGCGGCTTTTGGAATCTATGTAGCAAGTGGTGAAGTAAAGAGTTATCAAGAGTTGAAACAAAAAGCAAAACTTATCCGTGAATCTCGTCCAACAGCAGTTAATCTTATGTGGGCAGTTGATAAGATGATGGACTTATTAAAAGATTCAACAAACTTAGTGAACGATGCAAAAATATATGCAATAGAGTTAAATGATAATGAAGCAAAAGAGAGTCAAAAGATAGCTAAATTTGGTGCTGATATTATCGAAGATATAATGCGTAAAAAAAATAAACAAAGTATAAATATTTTAACTCATTGTAATGCCGGTTGGTTAGCAGTTATAGATGAAGGAACAGCCTTAGCACCAATATATGAGGCTCAAAAACTAGGAATTGATGTTCATGTATGGGTTGATGAGACAAGGCCAAGAAACCAAGGTGCATCTCTTACTGCATGGGAATTAACTCAAAGTAAAATAAAGCACACCATCATAGCCGATAATACTGGTGGACACCTTATGCAAATAGGTGATGTAGATATGGTTATCACTGGTGCGGATAGAGTCAGTGCAAACGGAGATGTGGCAAATAAAATTGGTACATATTTAAAAGCTTTAGCGGCAAAAGATAACGGTATACCTTTTTATGTAGCTATCCCAGCTTCAACTTTTGACTTTGAGATAAGAGATGGAATGAAAGAGATTCCAATAGAGCTTAGAAGTGAAGATGAAGTTAAGTATATGCGTGGAGTTGATAAAAATGGTAGAATAAAAGAAATTTTAATAACTCCAGAAAGTAGCCCAGCAATTAACTACGGATTTGATGTAACTCCTGCAAGATTAATAACAGGTATTATAACAAATAAAGGGGTTTGCGAGGCAAACTTCGATAAAATAAAAGAAAAGTTTCAAAGTAAAAAATAAATGAATATTATCGGGCTTAAAAATAAAATACCAATATTTTTAATTATACCACTCATACTTTTATTAACCTATTCTATATACTCAGGTCTGAATAAACTCAAAGAGAAATCTACGTATCACAATATGGACCAATACATACACTTTACTACTATCTCAAGTGATTTAATTCATGAACTGCAAAAAGAGAGGGGTTATAGCAGTGGATATATAGCTTCAAATGGTCAATCTTTTAAGAAAGAGCTAAAAGTTCAGAGAGATAAAACAGATAATAAAATTAGAAATTTAAAAAAGTTTCTTAAAAAATTTAATTCTTCGGTATACAAATTTTCTTTTAATTCACAAATAAAAGAGTTCTTCTTCTTAATGCAACAAATAAAAAAATATCGTACTAGCATCGATAACAAAACTATAAAATCAAATCAAATCATACAATTTTTTACACAAAGTATAAATACATTGCTAGGTTTAATAGAAAACATAATTACTATCACTAATGATTCTGATATTACAATCCTTACTCAATCCTACTTAACTTTAATCAAAATAAAAGAAAAAGCGGGGATAGAAAGAGCTTTAATAAGTAAAGTTTTTTCGCAAGGTAAATTATCAAATAATGAATTCTATAAGTTTGGTAAACTTGTAGCAGAACAAGAGATATATACAAAATACTTCAAAAATATAGTCCCTAAAAAATATTTAAATATATTTCAAAAACCTAGATTTAGCGATATAAACAAAGATATCAGTAAAGATAGAAATATCATATACACCAAATATCAAAAGAATGAAATTTTATCTGATATCAAAAGCTGTGTTGGATATGGTGGTCTTATACATAATTTTAAAAATTATGTTATTAGAGGTAAAAAAAGGTATGAAATAGGTGTTATAAAACAGTATAAACAACTTCTTTTATCTATAAAACAATATAAAAATATAGATTATATTACACAAGAAGAGATAAAACAACTAAATACCATTAAGAATGTATTTTTACAATACAAAAATGCTCTCGAAGAGATCACTAAGTCTTACAAAAATGGTGACTCAACCCATTCTTTAGATAAAATAATAAAAGTAGATGATAACCCGGCTATCAATGCGCTAAATAATCTAACTACACATATTTATGGTTCTCAAACAAATTGGTTTGAGCACGCAACACATAGAATAAATGCTTTAAAAGATATTGAGGATATATTAGCCAAAGACTTAAATATCACTATTGATAAAAATAATACAAATTTAATCATTAATATCATAATTCAATTTATAATATTAATAACTGTTATGATAATCATATTTTTATTATTTGGTATGTTAAAAAAGTTGATAGAATCTGAAACTATCTTAAAAATGGCACAAGAAAATACTAGGTCTGGTAGTTATGAGTACTATATAAAAGAAAATCTACTAATATGGTCAGATGAACATTATCATCTTCTAGAAGTAGATAAAAAACTTTTTACCCCTACTCTGAAAACATTTGAGGTATTTATACATCCTGATGACAGAGATACGGTTTTTGATGGGATGGAGCTAGCTAAAACATCTAAAAAAATATCTTTTTTCAACTATAGAGTAATACTATATGACAATACAGTAAAACATGTAAGATCAAGCGCTAAAGTAATAAAGTACAATAAGAAAAATGAACCTTTAATTATGATCGGTACTGTTGTTGATATATCTCACTTTAAAGAACTTGAACAAGAGATTATTGATACGCAAAAAGATGTTGTGTTTACCATGGGTGCTATTGGAGAAACAAGAAGTAAAGAAACAGGTCAACATGTAAAACGTGTTGCAGAGTACTCAAAACTACTTTATCATCTGCATGGTGCTTCTAGTCATGATGCTGAACTTTTAAAAATGGCAAGCCCTATGCATGATATTGGAAAAGTTGGTATTCCAGATAATATTTTACATAAACCAGGAAAACTAACACCAACTGAATGGGCGATTATGCAAACTCATGCAGAGATGGGTTATGAAATGTTAAAAAATTCAGATAGAGAGATTTTAAAACTAGCGGCTACTGTTGCATTAACACATCACGAAAGATATGATGGTAATGGTTATCCAAAAGGCCTTATAGGTAATGAGATACCATTGGTTGGTAGAATAACAGCGATAGCAGATGTTTTTGATGCACTAGGTTCAGATAGATGTTATAAGCTAGCATGGAAACTAGAAAATATATTAGAATTAATCAAAAATGAACGTGCTAAACAATTTGATCCGATACTTGTTGATCTATTTCTTGCTAATTTAGATCAATTTTTAGAGATTAGAGACATGTATAAAGATAAGTTTTAAAATAAGGAAAAAAATGAAAAGTTTATGGAACAATGCAGATGCAAAAAAATACAAAACAGATTTAGACTTAAGAGTTTATACTTCAAGACTTTTGGGTCAAGATAGCTCTTTAGTTCTTCATGGTGGTGGAAATACCTCAGTAAAATCAACTGCGACTAATCTTTTTGGTGAAGATGAAGATATACTTTATGTAAAAGGTAGTGGTTGGGATCTAGCTACCATAGAAGCTGAAGGCTTTGCTCCTGTTAAGATGGAGATGCTTCTAAAAATGGCAGAGCTTAAAGAGTTAAATGACCCAGATATGGTAAAGTACCAACGCCTTGCAATGACAAACCCTTCTGCTCCAAACCCTTCAGTTGAAGCTATTTTACATGCTATTATCCCTTTTAAATTTGTTGACCATACTCACACTGATGCAGTTGTGACAATAACAAATACTGCAAATGGTGAAGCGCGTATAAAAGAACTTTATGGTAAAAAAGTTCTTATCATCCCTTACATTATGCCAGGTTTTGTACTTGCTAAACTTATCTATGATATGACTCGTGATGTAAATTGGTCTGAGCTAGAAGGGATGGTTCTTATGAATCATGGTCTTTTTACCTTTAATGATGAGGCAAAAGTATCTTATGAAAAAACTATTGAACTTGTTGATAAGGCTGAAAAATATTTAATAAATAATGGTGCAAGTTTAGAGATTTCTAGTACAAATTCAAGTATAGAACTTTTAAATTTAGCAAATATAAGAGCAGAAATTTCAAGACTAAAAGGGCACGCTACTATTAGTATATTAAATGACTCGGATTTAGCTTTAAATTTTTCAAAACAAAATATACAAAAAATTGCAACACAAGGTCCACTTACCCCAGACCATGTAATCCGTACTAAAAGATTACCAGCTCTTTTAGGTGCTGATTTTAAATCAGATTTAAACTCATATATAAACGATTATGAGCAATATTTTCAAGATAATAAAATTAATGAGACTCTTTTAAATCCTACCCCAAATTTTGCGATACTTGATGGTAATGGAACTTTATCTTTTGGTAAAAATGCTAAAGAGGCTAATATAATTAAAGATATAAATAACCATACTTTTGAAGCAATTTTAAAAGCTGAAAAACTCGGTGGTTACGAAGCATTAAGTGCTGCAAATATTTTTGAAGTTGAATACTGGTCACTAGAACAGGCAAAACTTAAAAAAAGTGGAACTACACCTGAGTTTTCTGGTCAGGTAGCTCTTGTGACTGGGGGAGCTAGTGGTATTGGTAAGGCTATTGCAGATATGCTAATATCACGTGGCTGTGCAGTTGTAATTTTAGATATAAATAAAGATATAGGGAGTATCTTTAACTCACAAAGTGCTATCGGAGTTCAGTGTGATTTAACCTCAAGTGAAGATATCCAAAAAGCTGTAAGTATGGCGGTAAAAAGTTTTGGTGGTATAGATATAGTTGTAAGTAATGCAGGAATTTTTACTCCAAGTGAAAACCTTGATATGCTAAGTGATGACAACTGGCAAAAATCTATGGATATAAACTTAACAGCCCATCAAAAACTTTTAAAATACACAGCACCTTTTTTAAAAGTAGGGGTAAATCCTTCTATTATAATGGTAGCCTCTAAAAACTTTCCAGCCCCTGGGAAAGGCGCGGCAGCTTATTCAGTTGCTAAAGCTGGACAGACTCAACTCGCACGTATTGCAGCACTTGAACTTGGCGAGTTTGGTGTTCGCGTAAATACACTTCACCCTCATGCAGTTTTTGATACAGCTATCTGGACTGATGAAGTTTTAGAAAATCGTGCAAAAGCTTATAGCATGAGTGTAGAAGAGTACAAAACGAATAATGTCTTAAAAACAGAGATAAAGTCATCTGATGTAGCGGAGCTTGCTTGTGCAATGGCAGGAGCTGCGTTTGCTAAAACAACAGGCTCGCAAGTTGCTATTGACGGTGGCAGTGATAGAATAATTTAACTATTTAAAATATAGCATTCTTTTTATATTTTCTGGCATTTTTTCAAGTGCAAAACTTTTTTGAGAGCCGATATAATCATGATACTTGAAATCTCTTGATGTCATAATACTATATAATTTTTCTAAATATTCACTTTCAACCTCTCCATTTTTAACTTCAATCTCTTTTGCAATACGCAAAAAGAAAGTTAAAAGTGTAGCTTGAGATTTTTCATTTATAATATTATTGTAAATAACACCTTCAAATTCTTTATTCATTGTTAAAATATTATATTCACATAAATCATCTAATTTATCAGCATCTTCAGTACCTAAATAGTTTAATATATTTAAAATCAAATCTAAAAACATCATATTTGTTTTATCTATTATCGTATTATTTTTATCTAAGTAGTCTTTATACTTTAGAATATCAGCTTGTCTATCTTTAAAATATGGAAGCATTCTACTATACCTTATTATCTAATTTTGTTTCTTAACTGCAATTATATACTATTTGAATTATAATATCGTAAATTAAATAATTGGTAAAATATGAATCTTGAGATAAGCAAAGCAATTAAAGATGAAAAAGTAAATTTTAAAAACCCAGATCCAGCATTTTATAATGTTCTAGGTCATGATGGTATGCAAAAAATGATGTATGATTTTTATGACAAAATTTATGAAAGTGATATTGCAAACTTTTTTCCTCAAGATGAAGAAGAATTTGAAGAGGTAAAAAAGAAAAATACAAAGTTTTTCATACAAATTTGTGGTGGACCAAATATATATGATGAATCTATGAAAGGTGTAGATTTAGACACATACATGATTGATATACATAAAAATTTCTCTATCTACAAGAAATCAAGAAATGAATGGCTTGGAACTTTTCGTGAAGTTTTAGAAGATATAGATATTAATGAAAAAATAAAAGAAGATTTTTGGCAATATCTAGACAAATTTTCAAAAATAACTGTAAATAGATATCCAAAAGAATCGAATTATTTTTAATATCTATAAGCAATTAATATCAAATATCATAGATGCACTGGTAAAAGATGGTTAAATGAAGACAACTCAAGTAAAAGTGAGTTTTTAAATTTTGCAACTGAATTGAAAGAGTCTATAAATCGTGAGCTTTATATGGGTATTAGTTATTATGAAAGTCATTTTGCTATTTATGAAAAAGGCAATTTTTACGAAACACACCTTGATAGTTTTAAAAACTCTAAAAATCGTGTAGTAACCACTGTTTATTATATGAACGATGATTGGCAAAAAGATGATGCTGGGGAACTTATAGTTTATGATGAAGATAACAATTTTTTAAGTAAAGTCCCACCAAAAGAAAATACCTTGGTAGTTTTTTTAAGCGATAAATTTCCACATGAAGTTCTTGCTACAAATAAAACTCGTTACTCTATTGCAGGATGGTTTAGAGTATATAGATAATTATTTTTTTATTTTTCTCTCTTTAAGCATTTTCTTATACTCTTTTTCAAACTTTTTTCTTCTTGAGTATGAAAGTTTATCTATAAATAATATACCATTTAAGTGATCTATCTCATGTTGAAGAGCAATTGATAACAGTCCATCAGCTTCTAAAGTTTTTGTATTACCATCTCTATCTTGATAATTTAAAGTAAGTGTCTCAAACCTCTCTATATCTTCATAAAATGTAGGGACACTTAAACAACCTTCTTGATAAACAGTACTACCTTTAGTATTTGTAATAACTGGATTTATAATCTCTAGTAGATTCTCTTTTGGTTGAGCATCTTCTTCATCTGGTATATTTAAGATAAGCACTTGTTTTGCATGAGCTACTTGTATAGCGGCTAAACCTATCCCATTTGAGTTCATCATAATAGGATACATTGTATCTAAAAGAGTATGCAACTCTTTATCAAACTTTTCAACTTTTAAAGATTTCTCTTTAAGTTTTTTGTTTGGATATTCAACTATTTCTAACTTCATTTATACCTAATTTTTTGCCATTTTAGACTTGGTTTTTGGTGAAACAGCAAAATCAACCTTCGGATTTTTATATGCCTCTTCCATTCCATTCATACCATCAACTACAATCTCTTCTACTGAGCTATCAACTAAAACATCAGTAATACCAATAGAAATTTTCAGCTGTATCTCGCGATCTGAAAGAAAAAAGTTAGAGTTTGATACTAAATCAACAAGTCTTTCACTAGTTTTTACTGCACTTGCTATATCAGTATGCTTTAAAAGCATAGTAAAAACACCTTCACCATAGTGAGCAACAGTATCACTTCTTCTTGAAGTTTTTAAAAGTAGTCTTGCTATAGTTTTTGTCATAAGCATAATTGCTTTATCATTATCAACACTAGCTTTAAGACCGTTATCTAACTCAATCATAATAAGTGAAGATTTATGTTTAAATTCTTTAACAAGCTCTATTTCACGTTCAATTTTACTTAAAAGATAACGTTTATTGTAAACTCCAAATTTATTATCAAAAATAGTTTCATTTTCAACATTTTTTACAATTCTAGCTGTCTCATCATACATAGTTTTCATACTAGAACTTTGTTTTTTAAGAATTGTATTTAGCTTTATAATATCACTCTCTAAAGATGCAGCAATTCCTACAGCTTCTTGAACTTCAGTATTTGCTTCAAGCTCTTTTTTTCTTTTTTCTAAAATTTTTGTCATTAAAGACATATTTTTATAAAGATTGGCAGTTACACCCAAAATATTTTTTACAGAAGAAAAACCTTGCTTTAAACTTTGCTCAAGCATGATAGAGTTTTCATCATCATTGCTCTCTTCAAGTTCTAAAACAGAGTTAATCTGTTTACGTAAATTTTCACTCTTATCTTCTAGAAGTCTATCAAAATATAGAGAAAAGTTATTTGGAGTAGGGGGAAGATTGTCGGCCATTAATGAACCAAGCACTTCTTTAGAATATATTTCTAAATCACTTGTCGGTTCACTGGAGCTTGCAGAAGCAGCAGCAGCTGGTTTTGCATCTTTAGAGCCACGACGAGTTCTACTTCTTAAAGTTCCTGCCATTATTCTTCCTTAGATCTTATTTTTTACTTTTTTTAACGAGCACTTCATCTATAATGCCATATTCTTGAGATTCTTTTGCAGACATAAAGTTATCTCTATCGGTATCTTTCTCAATTTTTTTAATACTTTGACCTGTATTTTTTGCTAAAATTGAATTTAATTCACCTTTCATGCGTAAAATCTCTTCTGCTTGGATAGCTATATCACTAGCTTGACCTTGAGCACCACCTAATGGTTGATGTATCATTATTCTTGCATGAGGAAGAGCATAGCGTTTACCTTTTTCACCACTTGAAAGTAAAAAAGCTCCCATAGAGGCTGCTTGACCAATACAAATAGTAGCAATATCAGGACGAATATAATTCATTGTATCAAAGATTGCCATTCCCGCTGTAACAACTCCACCAGGAGAATTGATATAAAAATAGATATCTTTTTCAGGATCTTCAGCTTCTAAAAATAACATTTGTGCAACAATAGAAGATGCAACAGCATCATTTACTTCACCACTTAACATTATAATTCTGTCTTTTAAAAGACGAGAATAGATATCATAAGAACGTTCGCCACGCCCTGTTTTTTCTACTACATAAGGGATATAACTCATCTACTTAAGCTTCTTTCATCTTTGAATTAAGGATTTGAGTAAGAACTTTATCCTCAACCATTGACATTTGAATAGCAGGTAAATAACCAGCTTCTTTATACTTATCATAAGCTTCTTTTGGATCTTGACCCATTTGCATAGCTTCAAAGTATATAGTTTGCATAACTTCATTTTCTTCAACTTTTACATTCTCAGCAGCAGCTAAAGAATCAATAATAAATGTAGCACGGACTGATTTTTGGGCTTCAGCTCTAAATGTTTCACGAAGTTTTTCTAATTTTTTAGCATCTTCACGAAGTTCTTTAATCTCATCTTCACTCATAGTACTTGCTTTTTTATTTAAAGAAACATCTATCTCTTGATCTACTACAAATTCTGGTAAATCAAATTTTAATTTTTCAACCATAGTTTCAAGTAGTTTTGGCTTTAAGTCATCATTGTAAAGTTTAGAGATAGCTTCATTTTCCATTTGGGCTTTAAGTTGCTCTTTTAGAGTCTCTAAAGTTGCATTTTCTTGTCCATTTAGAACTTTAGCAGCTAAGGCATCATCAATTTCAACTTTTGCTTTTTCTTGAATATTTGTAAGTTTTACTTTAAATTCTGCATCTTTACCAGATAATTTATCAGAACCATAGTTTTCAGGAAAAGTTACTTTTATAACTTTTTCTTCATCAATTTTCATACCAATAACTTGATCTTCAAAACCTGGAATAAACTGGTTTGAACCAAGAACTAATGCGAACTCTTCAGCAGTACCACCCTCAAAAATTTCACCATCTATTGAACCCTCAAAATTGATAATAGCGCTATCATCTTTTCTAGCCATTCTTTTTCTCTTCAAGTTAACAAACTTACCTTGAGAATCAGCTAATTGATTAAGTCTTTCATCTAAGTCTTTTTCAGAAACAACTGGTTTATCAAAACTATCAGCCATATCAGCATAAGAACCTAAATCAATCTCAGGACGCATAGCAACTTTAACTGCTACATTTATATTGTCATCAGTTTTTTCAAACTTAGTAATAGTTGGTTCACCAATAAGTGATGCACTTTCAACTTTTAAATCTTCTAAACCTTTACTTAAAACATCACGTAGAGCTTCAGCTTCAGCATCTTCAACTAGCTTTTGACCATATTGTTTTTTAACTACCGCAACAGGAACTTTACCTTTACGAAAACCTTGAACACTTGCTGTTTTTGCTAGTTCTTTAGCTATTTTTTCTAAGTTTGCGTCTACTGTTTCTTTTGGAATTACTGCTTCAATCTCAGCATTTGCACCATCAATTTTATTCGTGTTGATTTTCATCAATTTCCTTTATTTATAAGTATATAGTCTTATTAAACAACTATTAGTTTTGGCAATAATACCAAAATTTGGCTTTTAATTAGCTTTTACATAATTTTGGCTTAAAATTTAGAATTAAAAACCAAACTACTGCTACATCTATCATCACATCTGCAAAGTTAAATACAGCGAAGTTAAACCCACAATGCCAGTAAACCATATCTACAACACCACCATGAATAAATCTATCATATACATTTGAAAAAGCACCCCCTAGCATCAAACCAGCGGGGAATGCAAAACATACTTTTTTCATTACAATAATATATATTAATACTCCACTAACAAGAAAGAGTTGAATATACTTTAGCCATTCATCCAAAAATGCAAGCATAGAAAAAGCTACACCTTTGTTATATACTAAAATCAAATCTATGCAATCAGTGTAGTATCTAAAACCATCTACAAACAACATCTTTATATTTTGATCTACTATAAAGATACCAACAAGTGTTAAAAATAAAATAGCATATAGTTTTAAAGTTGGATTATTCATTTAAAGCTTTTTGAAAAAACTCAACTATTATTTGCATATTTGAATTCATCTTTTTAAAATCTTGACACTCTAGTAATATTCTTAGTTTATTCTCCGTACCTGAGTATCTTATAAGATGACGTATGTTTTCTTTGTCCAATTTTTCAAGTTCTTTATCTAGTCCAACTATATCAGCCAAGGGTTTTTTCGTTTTAATATTTATATTTACTAATTTTTGAGGATATAAGTCAAATGGTCTTAATATTTTAGAAGCTTTTTCACCACTTCTAATAAGTAAAGCCAAGGCTTGAAGTGCTGAAACTAGACCATCGCCTGTTTTAGCAAAGTCATTTATAATAACATGACCACTTTGTTCGCCACCAAAGTTAATACCCTCTTTATGCATAATCTCTAAAACATTTTTATCGCCAACATCTGAACGAAGAAGCTTCAGTCCTAAAATATTCATATAATCATCAAGACCTTGGTTACTCATAACAGTAGCAACCATTCCTCCACCTTTAAGAGTATTGTTCTCGTTCATATATGCACACAGTGAGCCAAGGAGTTGATCTCCATCTACTACTTCACCTAATTCATCAACTATTACTAATCTATCAGCATCACCATCAAGAGCTATCCCTAAATCTGCTCTATACTTTATAACACTCTCTTTTAAGTCTTTAGTATGAAGTGCTCCACAATTGTCATTTATATTTATACCATTTGGCTTATCATGAAGAACGATTACCTCCGCACCAAGTTCTTGGAATACTGTTGGTCCAACTATATAACCAGCTCCATTTGCGGTATCAAGCACAATTCTCATCCCGTGAAGCGATAATTCCCTAGGGAATGAATTTTTAAGTTGTACAATATAGCGACCAATTACATCATCTATTCTTTTAGCAACTCCAATATTTTTTGCAACAGCTTGAGCAGACTCTAATATCTCATCATCTAAACAGATTCTCTCTATTTCTGCCTCTACTTCATGCGAGAGTTTATTTCCATATCCATCAAAAAACTTAATCCCATTATCTTCATAAGAGTTATGTGAAGCAGAGATCATAATTCCAGCATCACAACGCATATTTTCAGTTATGTAGGCTATAGCTGGTGTAGGCATAGGTCCTATTTGAATAACATCATATCCAATTGCCGTAAGCCCAGAAACAATGGCATTTTCAATCATATATCCACTTCTACGAGTATCTTTTCCAACTAAAATTTTATTTGTAGTTGAATGCGATTTAAAATATATACCGGCAGCCATAGCTACTTTCATAGCAAGAGTTGCACTTAAAAATGAACCCGCTTCACCACGAACTCCGTCTGTCCCAAACAATTTCATTATTTATCCTTATTAGTGCAATATTCTATCATAATTAACTAAATTTAGTAAATATGCTTTGGTTTAACTTAATTTTAATTATCTTTAAGCTAAAATTGCGCACTAAAATTATCTGGGGAAGACAAACTTCCCCAAAACAAGGACTCAATAAATGGCAAATCACAAGTCATCAATTAAGAGAATTCGTCAAACAATCGTTCGTACTGAGCGTAACCGTTTTTACAGAACTCGTCTTAAAAATATCGTTAAAGATGTACGTTCTGCAATAGAAGCAGGTAACAAAGAAGAAGCACAAGCTGCATTCAAAGTAGCTAACAAGCAACTTCACACATTTGTAAGCAAGGGTATTCTTAAAAAAGAAACTGCTTCAAGAAAAGTTAGTCGTCTTCACAGAGCCGTTAACGCTATATAATCAGGCAGATTAATGCTTGCAGATAAACTAACACCGTTTATCAACCGCTATAATGAACTTAGCGATTTGCTAAGTTCACCTGACATCACTTCTGACATTAAAAAAATGACAGAACTCTCAAAAGAACAATCAAATCTTCTACCAATAGTTGAAAAAGCAA
>CAZZAZ010000009.1:0-4838 GCA_964652355.1 uncultured Sulfurimonas sp.
TAATCCAATAAGTCCACCAAATACGCCACCCCATACTACAAGCCATGATAGGTGTTCTTTGATTAGGTTTTGAACAAGCTCTTTCACCATTTTTGGAGTAAGTTCATTTAATCTTTCATCAATAATAGTTTCAATGTTATTTATCATATCATCACTAAGAGATGAAGATGCCATGTGATTTTGCAGGGTACTGTTAAAGGCTTCAGACTCTACTATCTTGATAACTGCTTTTTTCATCTTGTCTGAAAATGGTTCACGAAGTCCATCAAGTGCAGCTTCTCCTCCAAACATACCAAGCATCCCGCCAAAAGAGGATTCCATTACAGTTTTACTTAATGCATCAAAAGCTGGTGAAAAATCAGTCTCTTCTATGATTGGTGAAAGATTAATTTTTTTCTCTTCACTTGCAAAAAAGTTGTTTAGTTGTTCTGTCGTAAAAAATTGACTCATCATAAGGTTTTTAATAGAGTCTTTAAAAGATTCAAATCTAGCTTCAATCACACCTGACCCATAAAGAAAAGGAACTTTTTCAAAGAGCATGTGAATCGCTAGTTGATTTGTTAAAGCACCAGAGAGTGCAAAAAGTCCAGAGTAAAGTAAATAGGAGCTGTACTCGCTTTCAATTATTAATGATACTGTTACCAATAAAGCGGCAATTAGATTTGTTATAAAACTTTTGTTCACTGTATTCCTTTTGAAAAATGAAAGTATACTAAAAGATTGGTATAATTAGACAAAAATTATAAAGAGATATATTATTATGAAACAAGAAAGTTTAGAGCTTTTTAAAAGTGCAAAAATAGAAGAAATTTTAGAGATTTTAAAAAATGGGTTAGACTCACGAAATGAAGCTGCCTTTTGGGCAGATAAGGTTGTTCCATTCTCTGAAGCAATTTTAAGTATACTTATCCCTTTGCGTGATTCAGGCAAATTATTTAACCCAGAAAATAAACATGTCGATGAACTAACCCCTGAGTTGTTTTTTGCTTGGAATGATTTTGTATCTTTAAAATCTTTAGCCTTTACTATTCAAAAGTCTCCAGATTTAGGAGTAGATTTAGAAATTTTAGGAAATTATTTAGCTAGATATAATGTAAACTTAGAGGATGAAAACCTAGATTTTCCTATCTCGCATTACAACCTTCATCAAGGTGTTAGTAATGTAATCAAATCACTTCTGTAAGTTTTACTTTGAAGTTTATTGAATATTTTATAAAAAATACCAGACTAAATTATATGCTTTTAGTATTTTTGGCATATATGGGTTATAACGCTTATGTAAATATTCCAAAAGAGATATTTCCAGATGTTGAGTTAGATAAAATCTCTGTTCTTGGTGCATATAGTGGTACATCTGCTTCTGTTATGGATAAGATGGCTGTAAGAGATATTGAGGATGAACTTAGTAATATTAATGGTATTGACAAGACAGAAACTACAATAACACCAGGAGCATTTGCAATAATACTCACACTTAATGAGAGTGTAAATAAAATAAATACTCTTTCTCGTGTAAAAGATGCAATAGCTACAACAAGACAGTACCTACCATCTGATATGAACGAACCAATAGCAAAGCTCTTGGATAAAAGTAAATCACTTATAAAGTTATCTATGTCTTCGCAGAGTTTATCTCGTGGTGAACTAACTGTTTTAGCAAAAGAGATAAAGTCAAAATTATCAAAGATAAAAGATATCAGTGAAGTTTTAATTCGCGGTGATTCTAAAGAAGAGGTCTCTATACGAATTGATTCTGAAGCAGTTTTAGCCTACAATTTAAAGCATTCATCATTACAAAAAGCTATATCGGAACTATCATATATCTTTCCTATCGGAGATATAGAACAAAAAGGTAATTTTGTTTATATATCCACTGCAAATGGTAAGTCAAATGCGTATGAATGGGAAGAGAGTATTTTAAATATTGATGGTAGGTTTGTGAGGCTCGGAGATATAGCAACTGTAAAAGTTGAGTATCCTCAAACTGACACACTAGCTACTTTTAACAACAAACCAACTATCACTTTAAAAATTTCAAAAGGTGATAATGGAGACTCTATAGAACTTTCCAAACAGCTTCGCTTGTATATAAAAAAGATAGAGAAAAATTATAAAGATGTAGAGTTTTATTTTTATCAAGATACTTCTAAACCTGTAAAAAATCGTCTTAGTACAATTGTTTCAAACCTAATACTTGGTCTTATTTTGGTTTTTTTCTCTATGTATATTTTAATAAACCTTCGTATCGCATTGATAGTAGCTTTGGGAATACCTTTTTCTTTCATAATAGGTCTTTTATTTATTTATTATATGGGATATTCGATAAACATTGTTTCACTTCTTGGGGCTTTGATAGTAATAGGTATAGTTGTTGATGACGCAATAGTTGTAAGTGAAAATATACAACGGCATATTGATGAGGGTATGGATAATTATAACGCAGCTATTGCGGGCTTAAAAGAGATGATACTTCCTGTTTCTCTTGCTACAATCTCTACCATTGCTGCTTTTTTACCAATCTTTTTAATGAATGGTGAAATAGCACTTTTTATAATCTTAATCCCTATTACAGTTGTTATGATACTTCTTGGATCTTTGATAGAGAGCTTTTTATTTTTGCCACTTCATGCGCAAGAGTATTTAAGAAAAAGTAATAACCTTATCGACTGGACACCATTTCAAAATCTTTATGAAAGGGTTCTATCATTTTTAATCAATTATAAAAAGATATTTGTAACTCTTTTTTTGATACTTATTCCTATTTTAACTATTGGAACTGCTAAGAGTATGAAGTTTCAGTTTTTTCCAAATTTTGATGGAAATTATTTATACATCTCTGGTAAGTTAGATATAAATACACCACTTGAAGATACTTATAAAATCTCATCTGAGATTGAAGCCAAGATGATGAAATATGGTAAAGAGTTTTCACTAAAGTCGATCTCTGGAGTTATTGGTTACCGACGAAGTCTCTCTGGTGAAACACAAAGGAATAACTCAGTTTTTATGATAACAATGGAGCTTTATGATAGAAAAGAGACAAACTGGATCAACAAATATATAAATCCTGTTTTAAATATGAGCTTTGAGTTTAATAATCCTGAAGCTATCCGCGATAAGCAAACTTTTGAGCTTTCACCGCGTGCAAATGAGTTGTTGAAACCATTTATTAAAAAATACAATATGGTAGAGCTTGGTGTTATGGAAGATAAGCCTGGTCTTATACGTAGTGATGTTCAGATAAACCTCTCTGGTAGCAGTGATAAACTACTTCAAGCCGGTGTTAAAAAGATAGAAGATAAACTCGCAACAATGGATCATATTAAAAATATTAGTGACAATATTAAATACGGAAAAATGGAGTATAAGATAAAGATTAACTCTTATGGTGAAAGTCTAGGTCTTAGTGAGGGTGCTATTGCTAAGGTTTTATCTGCTTACTTTTTAGAGAAAAAACAAGCTACTACCTTTAATAACCGTGGAGTTATGGAGATAAAAACTCTTCATGCAAATAAGGATGATACGAGAACTTTACTTGATTTTAACATAGCTATTTCTGGTGAAAGATATGTAAAACTTACAGAAATTGCAGACATTATTGAGATTCGAGATTATGAAAAAATAAATAAACTAAATGGAAATATCATCAAAACTGTGTATGCAAATGTAGATAAGAGACATGTAACACCATCAGAGGTTTTAGATATACTTGAACCAACTCTAAATGTGTTAAGAGATTCTGGAATTGAGGTTAATCTCCTTGGTGAAAATGAGAAGAAAAAACAGCTTCAATCTGATATGAAAAGATCATTTGTGTTAGCTATGTTTTTAATCTTTTTAACACTTCTTCTGATTTTTTCAAAAATAAAATATGCACTTATGGTTATGAGTATTATTCCACTTTCTGTACTTGGTGCATTACTTGGTCATAAACTACTTGGTATAAACTTATCAATGCCTTCTGTTATTGGTATCCTTGGTCTTGCGGGTGTTGTAATTAATGATGCTATTATTATGTTAGATTTTTTACATGGTACACATAAATCTAAAGAGTTTTTTACTCGTGCAAAACTAAGACTTCGTCCTATTGTAATAACTTCTGTTACAACATTCTTAGGTCTTTTTACACTTATTTTTTATGCAAGTGGACAGGCAGTTATACTTCAACCTATCGCAATATCCTTAGGATTTGGGCTTATTTGGGGGACTGTATTAAATCTTCTTTATCTTCCAACACTTTATGCCATGGTAAATTCTATTAAGCCTGAAAAGGTTTAATAAAATATAAGGTAAAGTGCACCCCATAGCAAAAAGATTATAAAACCAAGCACTGCTACGCTAATGGTTAATCGTAGTGTTAGAAATAATAAAAACTTAAAAAATATAAGCAAAGTTATTTTTTATATGGAGTTATTGGTAATTTTTTATACATTGCGTACATGATACCATCTTTAATATTTACAACATTATAGTGCATCTTCTTTGAAAGAAATGGTGCTAAAACACTAGTCCTGCTACCTGTTCTACAAATAATAGCAAAAGGCTTATTTGTGTCAACTGCTTTATTTAACTGATCTAAAAAAAGTTTTAAATCGTAGTTCCCTTTTTCATCAAAAAGCATAATAGTGATAGAACCCTGTAAAAGTCCAGTCTCTTTCCACTCCTGTGGTGTTCGTATATCAACGATAGGTATTTTTGAATCTAGTAGCTCTTGAGAAGCTCTTTGGTTTGTAACTTCTGCAAATAAACTTATACTTAGTAGTAAAAGTGATAATAATATTTTTTTCAATATTTTTCTCCGTAAAATTAATGTATAATTATATCAATATTATATTTAA
>CAZZAZ010000009.1:4938-23538 GCA_964652355.1 uncultured Sulfurimonas sp.
AAACGGAATTATGAATGGCATCACAAAAAGCAGTAGATAATGCACAAAGACTTCGCTATATTAGAGCATTAGAAAGATTTAACAAAAGTATATTATCTTATCTTGCAAATACTCCGGAACTAACAAAAGAGGGTTATACAAAAAAAATAACTAATGCATTGAAGGTTTTAAAAAGAGTGGATGAGATGGCTTTATATAAAGGTGAACTTCAAGACTTGCAAAAGTTAGTTAAAAAGATGATAGAATTTAAAGATTCAGATAAAGATGTAGAAGATATAAAAAGTGATATTTTACATGCATCAAATCAGATAGATAAATCCAAAAATGCTAGAAGATATAAAAAAGATAAGCATACCCAATCAAAATATGATGATTGGGAATAAAAGTTAGACTATTTTGATTCCTCAAGCATAGTATCAAGTAGTGCAAATAGTTCAGTAGATGCATCTTCCATAACATCAAAGTTTTCAATGATAGTACAAGAGTTACTTAATGTAGTATTAGCCGGATCTTTTTTCAAGTATGTAAGGTTTTTATTTGCATTTGTATGAATAATTTCATGAGGTTTAGCCATTTTAGAATAAGATGTTGTTTGTGAGAATCTCTCTTTACCTTCAGCATCATACCATTTACCTAAATCACATTCATGTGTAGACTCTGGATCTAGCATAGGTTTTAGTGAAATTATAGAGTTATATGTACGAGATTTATATAAGATATGATCTAGTTTAGCAAGTACAATAAATACAGAATTTTCCATTTTATAAGAGTAGTCAACTATTTTAGTTGAGTTATCACTTAGTTCAATTAGGGTGCTTTCAAAACCATTTATTTTTTCAGTAGAACCCTCAACTGTTTGCTTCATTGTATCGGAAGATGTTTGAATCTCATTCATATCTTGTTGAAGAGATTTAATAGATACTGATATTTCACCAGTAGCTTTATGCGTACGTTCAGCAAGCTTACGAACTTCATCAGCAACAACAGCAAAACCACGACCATGTTCACCAGCACGGGCTGCTTCAATAGCAGCATTTAGTGCAAGTAGATTAGTTTGATCTGCAATATCTGTAATAAGTTCGATTACAGATGTAATCTCATTAGCTTGATTTGTAATCTCTGCAATACTATGGTTGTTGATACTTACTTGTTCACTTAATGCATTGAGTTCATTTGTGATATCTGTAATATCGTTGCGAGAGTTTGAAGCCATCTCCTCAGCACTTTTGGTTGCTGATGTAATTGTTTTTAAATCTCCAACGTTGACTGTAAGGTCTGAAATAATAAGAGATAGTGATTCAGACACATTTACACTTTTAGCAGATATTTTTGAGTTAAATACATCTCTTTCTGTTTTACCATGTTGAGCTTTCATAAAGTCAATACTTTTACTCACACTATCAATCGCTTCAACAAATTCACCATCCATACCAGCAGATGATATCTTATGTGAGAATACACCTTTAGATGCATCAGTAATGGTTGTATTAATTTCGTGTATTAAATTTTTAGTATGTTTAATAAGTTTTGATAATTCTCTACCCATTACTCCAAGTTCAGTTGATTCATTGTGTGTAGTATTCTCATCTTGGTGTGAGAAATCCCCCCTTGCTACATAACCGATTAATGAAGTGAAATTATTAATACCATTAACAATTGATTTTTTAATCATTGTAGCAAATACAAGAACAACAGTACCAACAGAGATACCAGCTATTAGAACTAAGTATTTAAAAAGACTTATTTCATTTCCTAAAAATGAAGAGTCTTCTTCAAGTTCAGTAGCCTTAAGTGCAACTAGTTTTTTAAATGATTCTCTTGATTTATTAGCAAATGGCGTTAAATCATGCTTATAACTTTTATAAATCGTATCTTTGTTATTTTTGATTTGATTAGGAGTTAGTGATTTCATCATTTTATATGAGTTGTCTAAAAATAACATTGTTGAAGATTTTGCTTCGACAACCATATGTAAAGATTCGTCTTCTGCCATAAGATCTTCTAGTGTGGTAAAATGATCTCTAATCATTTCAATGTTTGACTTTAGTTTAGCTATGTTTTTGTCGTAATTTCCACCTAGGATAATATCACGTGAAGTCCTACTAATATAGTTTAGACTTTTTTCTATTTTAAGAGTAGTTAACCCACCGATCATAGAGTTATGATGTAAGTGGTTATATTTCATCTCAACGTGACTCATTGCTAAAAATATAGATATAGCAGCAGAAAAAACAGCAATTGTTACCATTGCGATGAAATAGTTCATCTTTTTTTGAATACTTAGGTTTAAAAACATTCAGATTTCCTTATAGATTGTTAATAGTTTATAATAGCAGAAATTAAATTAAAAAACTAATAATATTGACTATAGATACATCAGTTGTGATAAAAGAATTATTATGACAACAAAACTAAATGGAAACAGATGACTTTTAAACACCCATGGATTGATTTTAAATAGTTTTTGATTTATACCGCGAATACCAAGCCATGAAGCTAAAAATGCTTTTATACTTAAAAGTGTTTGAAACCAACTCATACCAGATTCATCTATTTCACCAAATACTTGACTTATCATGTACAGTCCACTGGCAACAGCAACCATAAGAGCGTAAGGTACAACTTCTCTAACATGTATCATTATAGCTTCTCTAGCTTTTTTTGATTCTTCTTCATTTAGAGTTTGAGACATTTTAGATAAAAATAAAACATCTACAAATAGAAATCCACCGTAGATAAAAACTGAAAAGATATGAATAGTATGAATAATTGTATAAGTGATAGGAGGTCCTTTTTTATGTAATTTTAGCATATTAGGATGTTATAACATTGTTTTATGTCAAATTATTGTAAAATAATTATTGTAAAATAAATTATATAAAATTAGGATGTATATTAAATGTGTGAAAATGATATTAGTTTAAAAAGTTTAGGTGTGCATGAAAAAAATTTAAATGGTGTTTTTTATCAAGCAGTTCAAGAAGTTTTATGCTCAATTTCTCCAATATTAAAGTCAAATGATAAATATACAAAGTTTTCCATACTAGAAAGGTTGATGGTCCCAGATAGAATAATAACATTTCGTGTAACATGGTTGGATGACAATCATAAAATACAAGTAAATACTGGTTTTCGTGTGCAATTTAATAATGCATTAGGTCCATATAAAGGTGGACTTCGTTTTCATCCATCAGTAAATATTGGTATTTTAAAATTTTTAGGTTTTGAGCAAATTTTTAAAAATGCATTAACTGGTTTGCATATTGGTGGTGCAAAGGGTGGTAGTGATTTTGATCCAAAAGGAAAAAGTGACTTTGAGATTATGAAATTTTGTTCAGCATTTATGACTGAACTTCACAAGTATATTGGTCCTCGTATGGATGTCCCTGCCGGAGATATTGGAGTAGGTGCTAGAGAGATCGGTTACTTGTTTGGAGAATATAAAAAAATAACTTCAACTTACGATGGTGTTTTAACTGGAAAACCTTATATGTTTGGTGGTTCACTTATGCGCCCAGAAGCCACTGGTTATGGGGTTGTTTATTTTACTCAAAAAATGTTAGAGATTGAAGGTAAAGAATCGTTAGAAGGTAAAATTTGTACTCTAAGTGGAGCTGGAAATGTAGCTTTACATGTAATTGAAAAGTTATTAGAAATTGGTGCTGTTCCTGTGAGTTGTACAGATTCACGTGGTACACTTTATGATTCTCGTGGTTTAGATATTAAACTTTTAAAAGAATTAAAATTAGTTCAAAGAGCATCTTTAAAAGAGTATTTAAATACTCATGATAATGCAAAATATATTTCAGTAACTGAGTACAAAGAGCATTCACATGCAGTATGGGATATAGATTGTTATGCAGCATTCCCATGTGCTACCCAAAATGAACTAACTGAAATAGATGCTCAAAACCTTATCACAAATGGTTGTGTAAGTGTTAGTGAAGGTGCAAATATGCCTTGTACAACAGAAGCTACTAATGCTTTCCTTTCACATAATGTTTGTTTTGGACCTGCAAAAGCAGCAAATGCCGGTGGGGTAGCAGTATCTGAATTTGAAATGGCTCAAAATGCTTCTATGAGTAGATGGAGTTTTGAGGAAGTCGATGAGAAGTTAAAAATTACAATGCAACAGATATGCTTGGAAGTTTCTCAAACAGCAAAAGAGTATGGTGTTGAAGGTAATTATGTAGATGGTGCAAATATATTTGGTTTCAAAAAAGTGGCTGATGCAATGATTGCAGAAGGTATATAGAGAAAATATATGAGATCTATACTTTTTATACTTTTTATTTTTTTAACACTTAATTTAAGTGCTAGTACAAGTTTTGGTGGCTTTATAGATAAGCAAATTGAGATGGTTAAGCTTATTAATGATGATAACGCTACTCAAGAAACAATTATGGACGTTGCTAAAAAGCAAGAAGAGCTTTACTCGAAAATATTAGACAACTTACTAGCAAATAAAGAGAGCTTTTTAGAAAAAAAGCATTCTCATGCGTCAGAAATTTTTGCACTTCAAAAAATAATAAACCTTAATAGCCGACGTGGGAATAAGTATGCTGTTTTAAGAGATGAAGTTTTAATAAAGTCTTATAAAATTATAGATTATCAAAATACAATGTTAAAAGAGATGTTACATCTACTTGATAAATATGAATACTCTGAGTTACAAGTTAAACTAGGGGATCTATTTACTAAAAATCAAATAGAAGTACATAGTTTAGATAAGGATGAGTACAGAAAAATATTGACTTTTGAAGATAACTCTAAAGTTATTAAACAAGCCAAAGAAAATATACGAAATTTTTATGCACTTTTAGAAGTTAACTCAGATATTTTAAAATATATATCTATTTTTGATAAAAAAATATATACATTAAATAAGTACTCCCAATTTTCACTTATAAAACCTATTTTAATAATAAATTCTTTGCCTGTTATTCAGATAATTAACTCTATTTTAACTCCATATGGATTTAATGTTGTAAAGTTATTGATTATTATATTTTTGATTTTGATAGTTTATTTTATAAGGAAAGTTTTTTACAATATTTTAGAGAGTTATATTGTAAAAATAAGGTCGTTAGAAAAATATTCAAAAGATATACTGAGTAGTATTAGACGTTTAGTTGAGATAAGTATTGTATTAATAAATATAGAATTGGTTATTTATGTATATAATGACTTTGTATCAATAGATTCTATAAGTAAGACATTTAATATGATTTATGGTTTCTTATTTACATTTATAGTATTTAAAGTCGCAAACTCGCTAGCTACTATTAAAATAGAAGAGATACATGTAGATACTGCTTCTATAAAGTATGAAGTTATAAATGTTGGTATAAAAATTATAAATGTAACTATTTGGATTATGGGTGCATTGTTGATTTTATTTTTAGCTGGAGTTAATCTAACTGCTGTTTTATCTGGTCTTGGTATTGGTGGTTTTGCGATTGCTCTTGCTGCAAAAGACTCTTTAGCTAACTTTTTTGGAACTTTATCAATTTTACTTAGTGATATGTTCTCTCAAGGTGATTGGATTGAAGTTGATACAAAAGAGGGGACCGTTGTTGAGATTGGACTGAGAGTTACAACTTTAAGAACTTTTGATAATGCTCTTATATCTATACCAAACTCAGTTGTCGCAAACAAAGATGTAAAAAACTGGAATAGACGCTCACTTGGTAGAAGAATTAAGATGAGTATTGGTGTTAAGTATGATTCAAAACCAGATGATATTAAAAATGCTGTTAATGAGATATATGCAATGTTAGATCAACACCCTGGAATTGCAACAGTAAATACAAAATTTAAATACAATGATACAAGAAATAAAGCAAGAGTAATTCACTCAAAAGATGATGAAAAAGGTGTTAAAAAAACACTTTTGGTTTATTTAGATTCTTTTGGAGATTCTAGTATAAATATTTTGATTTATTGTTTTTCAAAAACAGTAAAATGGTCAGAGTGGTTAGAAGTAAAACAAGATGTTATGTTTAAGATGATGGAAATTTTAAATAAAAACAACCTTGAGTTTGCATTCCCTTCTTTAAGTGTTTACCATGAAAACGAAAGTGAATTAAAAGCTTAGTTAAGGTAAAATCCAATTTTAAAAAACTAATACAAAGAACTACTATATGCAAAATATACAAGCTAGACTAAATATATATGCACTTTTATCTCGTGTCTTACTGCAAGAGTTAGATGAATCTCTTTTAACAACAATTAAAAATGATGAAAATATTTTAGAATTTTTCCCAACACTTGCTACTTGGGAACCTTTAAGAGAGGTGGAAAATAAAAAACTTTTAGAAGAGTATTTAAATCCTGACTTTGTAAATCTTTCTCTACTTCATCTTATTCCTTATGAAACTTTTTATACAAGAGAAGATCAAAAGATAGAGACTGGTGGAGCTAACCCTGTTACAGATATGTACTCTGCTTATGATTTTATGGTTGATTTTGAGATAGCTCGTACTATTTCAGCTGACCATATTGGTGTTGAGTTAGAGTTTATGCATCATCTTTGTTCAGCTGAGTTAAAAGCAAAAGAGGAAAATGATGAAAAAGCTGTTGAAGAACTTCAAAGAGTTCAGCACGAGTTTTTAAATAAACATTTACTAAATTGGGCTCCAATGTACCTTATTAACATGAAATTTGAAGCTCGTACACCACTTTACTTTGATGCGGCAGATATGACACTAGAGTTTATTCTTAGCGATAATGAGCACCTAGTAAAAGAGTTAAAAATATAGATGTTACAACTCTCTGCAAGTCGTTGTGTCCGTTCACTTTCAGTTGAGAGTGAATGTAACAAATGTGAAGTTATTTGCCCGACACAAGCTATTGTAGTAGGAGATAACCCACTTCCCAGTATCAATTTTTCAGCCTGTGTTGGATGTGGAGCTTGTGACGCAGTATGCCCAAATGAAGCACTATCTTTAGATGAGTTTTCACCAACAGAATTTTTCTTCTCATTTGTTGAAGATGAAGATAATTTAATATCTTGTAGAAAAAATGTACCATGTATAGCTGCTTTAAATATTGAAAATATTATCTCCATGGCAGTTCTTAAAAAAGAGATGGTTTTTGATATGGGGTATTGTGATGACTGTGATATCGCGCATAAATGTAAACCTCAGATAGAGAAAAACTATGAAGAGGCATCTTATATACTTGAAGCGATGCAGAGTGATGCAGAGATAAGACTTGAAGATGTTAAGTACGAAAAGCCAGAAGCAGATATTGAGGTAAAAAGCAGACGTCAACTTTTTGCAGATATTAATCTAAAGAGTGTTGCAAAAACAAAGCAGGCTTTTGAAGAAGAGATCCAAAAAGCTACTGATGAGTTAGTTGAACATACTTTAGAAAAAACAGATATCGCACTTTTAAGAAAAAAGCGTATAACAGATAGAAGAAAGTTGTTTTTCACAGCTATTAAAAGAGTAAAAAAACCTTCCCAGTATCATGTAGTTGATGCAACTGAAGTCAGTTTTACATCTTCTAAACTACTTGATACTGATACTTGTACAGCCTGTCAAATGTGTTATAGAGTATGTCCGACAGGCTCTTTAACATCTGACTTGAAAAATTCTAAGATAGACTTTGATCCATTTTTATGTATAAAGTGTCATATCTGTCATGATGTTTGTGAGCCAGATGCTATAACTCTTTCACCATCATATAATGTAAAAGAGTTTTTTGATCCAGCGGTTGTAAATCTAGTTGGATTCAATGTAAGACGTTGTGATGAGTGTAATATGGTCTTTTCAAACAATACATCTGAGACACTTTGCTACAGATGTAAAGCTGAAGAGGAAGAAGCTAGAGAATTATGGGGATTAACCGGTGTTAAATAATAAAAATGAAGGGGGACTAACTTTATGATGAATGATGCAAATGAGATTAACCATCAAACAAAACTATATGGTTTTATAGGGGAATTTGCTGGACAAAGTTCTATGTCTGCAACTTTAAACAAAGAGTTAAAAATAAACAATAAAGACGCAATGATGATTCCGATGAACATTCGCGAAGATGATTTTTATTTTACAGTATCAAATATGAAAAAGTCTCATGTAAATGGTGCTGTTATCGCAAATGAATATGTTACAAATGTTGTAGAACTTTTAGATGAGTCCTCTGATATAGTTAAGAGTTCAGGCATGTGTGATATTTTAGTTCGTGATGGTGAAAAGCTTGTAGGTGATGTAATTTTAATAGATATTTTGATAAACTTTCTTAAAAGTAATAATTTAAGTAAAATAGCACTTATTGGTACAAATCATTATGCAAAAGCATTTGTGTATGGAGCTAAAGACTTAGAGCTTAGTTTTTATGCTGAAAACTTAGAAATGCTCATGAATTTTACATCTAGTTTTGAAGTAAAAGATGCAGATATAAACCGTATAGCTGATGGTATGCAGGTTGATTTATCTTCTTTTGATGCAGTAGTAGATTTTAGTGATTTTGATAATTTAGCTATGATTACTTCACTTACAGAAATAAATATAGATATGAAACAAAAGAAAACTTTTTCAGCACTAAAGCAAAGAGCTGTTGAATTGGATAATAAATATCTTGGATTTGAAGAGATGTTAGATGAGATAAGTTCTGGTGTTTTTGAATTTTTTAAAAAGAAAAAACATCTTGAGTATGATAAAAGTGATATGAGATTTTAAAAGGAAATAATAATGGATAATGGTAATCTAAATGAATTAAGAGCTGAGTTTGATCAGTTTGTAAAAGATAAATGTGATATAGATCCAAATGCGATGGATAGAGATGCGGGTGATAAAGAAGATGAGGAACCAGTACCACAGTTTGTTGATGCACTTCTCTCTAAGCTTTTAGCACCAGAACAAAGTGGTGTATATCTTTCTCGTTTAGATATTAAAAGAATAGCTGAATCTATTGATGAATCTATCCCTATCAAAGAGCGTGATAAAATGGTGAAAGCACTTTTTAGACATACTACTAAGCAACAGTATCTTGTTGATGCATTTGCAGAGATAGATAAGCATATAAATGGTCGTGTTTTGATCTACACAGAGTTAGCAGAGGCTTTTCCAGCATCAAAAGAGATTTTTGATGGGCATATTTCAAAGGCTAAAAAGACTATGAAGATGTTTGAGACAATCATAACAGATTTTGAAGAGATTGAACCAACAGACGACCCAATGTTTGTTTAAAAATAAAACTATCAGCGCATTTGTTGCGTTAGATTTTTTGTTATGAAATAAAGTATTTTATATTAATTTATTTATAGTTATTATTATTTAAAATATACCCAACTCCATACTCAGTTTTAAGATATAAAGCTTTATTTCCATCATCACCTATTTTCTTTCTTATATTTTTTATATGATTATCCAAAGACCTTGGTGAACTTAAAGATGAAAGAGAAGATATCAGCTCATCTCTTTTTAGACTCCTGTTTGAGTTTTTTATAAGATTTGAAAGTATTTCAAACTCTATAGCTGTAAGATTAAGTGCATCTGTTTTGAAGTAGATTATGTTATCTTTTATCTCAAATATCTTTTTTTTATCCTCGGTCTTTATCTCAGAGTTTTTCCCAAGTTGTAGCCATATGCGTGCTTCAAGTTCTTCTAAATCTAGGGGTTTCACCATATAGTCACTAGCCCCATACTTAAAAGCTAAAAGTTTTGATTTTGTATCACTGTATGCAGATGTTATTATAACCGGTATTGAAGTGTGGTTTTTTATACTTTTTAAAACCTCATATCCGTCAAAATCTGGCAGATTGATATCTAGTATAAGTAAGTCATAATGCTCATTTCTAAGTCTGCTCACCCCGTCAGTAGCAGTAAAAACAGCAGATACTGAAAAATCACAATCCTGAAGATACTCATATATAAACTCAGAAGCACTCTCATCATCTTCTACTAACAATAGAGATACTTTTTGCATATCAAAACCTTTTAAATTTGAACTTATTGTAGGAAGTTTTTACTTAGATATTCATTGAAAAATACAGATTTTACAGATTTTCATGTATATGTCATTAGATTTGTAATCTATAATTTTAAATATTAAATATATAGAGGGAAGTTATATGCAGAAAATATCTTCACAAGTAAAACTACTTGTGCCTATTTTTACTTTGATAATCATTTTGATATTTTTCAGCGGTATAATAATAGTGAGTAATTATTTTAAAATAGTATCATTAGAGGAATTAAATGAAAAAATACTTTTTTCAAATATTGTTTCAGAGACACTTCATTCACTCCAAAAAGAGCGTGGACTTTCAAGTGGATACATTTTAAACAAAGATAATAGGTTTCAAAAAGAGCTATTTGAACAAAGGGCTGAGAGTGATCAAAAAATAGTAAAATTAAAAAACTTTATATCAGATATCTCTTGTGAAAATTTTCAAAAAGAGCTAAATAACATACCAAAAAAACTTGATTTTATTAGATCCTTAAGAGCTGATATAAACAGCTATAAGCACTCTTCTGATTATATTATAAAAAACTATTCTGAGATAAACTCAAGACTGCTTGAGATTATTGTGACTATCTCAAAAAGCTCACATATACCAAAAATTACACAAAATATTCTTGCATACAGTAACCTGCTTTACTTAAAAGAATATGCTGGTATCCAAAGAGCTGAAGGTATAGTTATGCTTTCTAAGAATCATATAGATATACAAGATTTTATAAAATTTATAAACCTCTCCGCCTTGCAAAATCAAAAAGAGAAGATGTTTTTACAATATGGATCAAAGGAGATACAAAACTACTATAACAGACTTAAAAAAAGTGATATATTTTACAAAGTTTCAACTATGCAAAAAACCATTACCAAAGACTTTGTAAAAGATAATATAAATCCAAAAAATTGGTACGATGCAGTAACAAAAAAACTAAATACTTTAGACAGAGTATCCAAATATATCAAAACTAATACAAATCTAAAGATAATACATGAACTTAATAGTGCGAAAAATATATTTTTGTTAGTAATTATTTTAAGTATATTTAGTTTTTTTATATTTATTATTATGCTTATAGCTTTTATAAGGCTTTCCAAAGAGGAAAAAAGGCTTAGAATAGTGATGGATAAATATATAATCAGCTCCATTACTGATCTAAAGGGTATTATAACAGATGCAAGTGAAGCATTTTGCAAAATATCTGGTTATACAAAAAAAGAGCTTATAGGAAAAAATCACAATATTGTGAGACATCCAGATATGCCAAAAGAGGCATTTAGACAACTTTGGAGTGATATACAAAGTGGAAAATCATGGAGTTCAAAGGTAAAAAACAGAAAGAAAGATGGTGGTTTTTACTGGGTATATGCACACATAGAGGCACTATATGACAAACATGACAATATTGATTCATACATATCTGTACGGATGGATATTACACAAAATGAACTTCTTACACAAAAGGTTTTAGAAGAGGAGAAAAAAAATAAACTTCAAAATGAACTGATGCACCAACAGTACAGGCTTGCACAAATGGGAGAGATGTTAGGTATGATAGCGCATCAATGGAGACAACCTCTTAGTGCCATAACAGCAGCAATAGGGGTTATAGAGCTAAAAGCATACAATGACAAACTAGATACGCAAATAGCACTGCAAATAGCATCCAAGATTAAAAACTTTACATATCACCTAAGCAATACTATAGATGATTTTAGAAACTTTTTTAAGTCTAACAAAGAAAAAAATATAACAAGTTTTGAAAAAATCTTACAAAGTGTCTTGGTAATAATCGAAAGCTCTCTTAAAAAAAACAATATACAACTAAATATAAGTTATAATCATGAAATAGAGTTTGAAACTTATGAAAATGAACTAAAACAGGTTTTATTGAATTTGATAAAAAATGCAGAGGATATACTTGTGGAAAAAAATATACAAAATCCAAAAATACAGATAGATATAGATGGCTTAAAACTAATTGTAAACGATAATGGTGGGGGTGTGCCTGATGATATCAAAGATAAAATATTTGATCCGTATTTCTCAACAAAACTCAAAAAAGATGGTACAGGGCTTGGTCTGTATATGAGCAAAATTATTGTTGATGAGCATTGTAATGGCAAACTTAGTATAAAAAATAATGATGATGGTGCATTATTTACAATAAATTTAGGGAGTAAAGATGGTTGATATAGAAAAAATAGTTCAATACTCACAGGATTTGACACTTTTGTATGTTGAGGACAACGAAGATGCAAGAGAGATGACAACTATGATACTTGAAGACTTTTTTGACAATATCATAGTTGCTGTTGATGGTAAAGATGGTTATGAAAAGTTTAAACAAAATAGTGTAGATATCATTATAACAGATATAAATATGCCAAATCTAAACGGTCTTGAGATGTGTGAAAAAATCAGAAAGCTTAATTCTAAAGTCTCTATCATTGTACTTTCAGCACATAATGAGGGTAACTATTTTATAGAAAGTATTAGGCTTGGAATAAATGGCTATCTTTTAAAACCAATAGATATCTCACAACTTTCAGATTTGATTTTTCGTGTACTTCAAAAGTACAAATACATCTATGAAGCAAAATCAAACCTTAAGTTACTTGAAGAGTACAAAAAAGCAACCAACCATAGCGCTATAGTTTCAAAAACAAACCTAAAAGGGATTATTACCTATGTAAATGACTCTTTTTGTGAAATATCAGGTTATAAAGAAGAGGAACTCATAGGTAAAAACCACAATATTGTAAGACACCCAGATAATCCAAAAAGTGTTTTTGAAGATATGTGGCACACCATAAGGGATAAACGAACCGTTTGGAAAGGGCTTGTAAGAAACAGAGCAAAAAATGGCAAAAGCTACTATGTAGACAGTGTTGTTATGCCAATTATTGATTTAAACGGAGATATTATTGAGTATATCTCTTTAAGACATGATGTTACCGATGTTATGAATCCATACAAACAGTTTAAAAGTGCTATTGCAAACGCTGCAAATCCTATATTGATATATATAAAACTTGATAAGTTTGATATGACTGAAGAGTTTTATGATAATAATAATGTTGAAATGATTCAAGAAAGTGTAACATACTACCTACAAAAACAATTTTCAAATATATATGAGTTTGATAAAATTTATCATCTAGGGCATGGAGAGTATGCTTTAATCCTTGAGTATGAAAAATATTCACAAGATATACAAAGCTTTAAAAACTCTTTGATAAATATGCAAAATACCATTAATGACGATATTGTTCATATAGATGATATTGAGTATGATATATCTGTTTTAATAAGTCTGGCATACGAAAAAGACAAAATTATTGAATCAGCAAAACTTGGGATTAAAAGACTAATTAAAACAAACAAAGAGTTTATAGTGTCAAACAAATTGGCAATATATGAGCAGGAGAAAGCTAAAGAAAACATGAGGGTAATCTCCCTCATAAAACAAGCTATAAAAGATCAAAAGATTGTTTCATATTTCCAACCCATCATAGACAACAAAACAAAAAAAATAGTAAAATATGAATCTTTGGTGCGTCTTATAGATAATAATGATAAAGTTCTTTCTCCATTTTTCTTTTTAGAAATTGCTAAAAAAAGTAATCATTATTCGCAAATAACGAATATAGTCTTAGAGCACTCATTTGAAAGTTTGAAAAGTATAAAAAAATATGATATTGACATCTCAATTAATCTTTCAGCAATAGATATAGAACAAAAATCTATACGAAAAAAGATACTTGAACTTCTAGAAAGTCATAAAGCGTGTGCAAGTAGAATAGTATTTGAGCTTTTGGAGGATGAAGTTATAAAAGACTTTAAAGCTATACATGAGTTTATCAAAGATGTGAAAGCGTATGGGGTCAAGATAGCCATAGATGATTTTGGTGCCGGACATTCAAACTATGAAAGACTCTATGAATATCAGCCAGATATTTTAAAAATAGATGGTTGTCTAATACGGAATATAGAGAGTAGTAACTACTCTTTATCTGTTGTAAAAAGTATTGTAACTTTTGCTAAAGAGCAAAATATACAGATAGTAGCCGAGTACATCGAGAATGAAGCTATTTTTAATATAGTAAAAGAGCTTGGTGTGGATTTTTCACAAGGTTACTATTTTGGTAAACCTGAACCTATGGGTCATTATATAACTACAGATTAGCAGAATTAGGGGAAATGATGAAAAATATTTTAGTTATAGAAGATTCTAAGATGCTAAACAAAGTCATAACAAGCGAGTTAAAAAAGTTTGATTTTAATGTATCTCAGGCATATACACTAAAAGAATCCCAAAACTTTTTAAAAGAAAATAGTTACCAGCTTATCATCTTGGATCTACACCTGCCTGATGGAGAAGGCTCTGAGCTTGTAAAAAGCATACAGTCCCTTACAAAAACAAAAGTAATAGTTTTAACATCTGATAAAAGTGACAACCTTCGTGAAGAGCTTTTTGAATATGGTATCTTAGACTATATCATCAAAGATAAAAATATTTTGTACTCAATTACCGAAGTTATAAAAATCATCAATATCATTACAAAAAAGAGAAAAGACAAAGTCTTGGTAATAGATGATTCAGCAGTTGTATGCAAACAGATTGAGATTATTTTAGGACCTAGAAACTATGAGGTTGTCAGAGCATTAACGGCAAGGGATGGGCTAGATAAACTCTCTAAAGAAAAGTTTGATCTTGTCATACTCGATATGGAGCTTCCTGATTTGCACGGGCTAAAAGTTTTGGAGATGATTCGTAGAAATAAACGCTTTTTATCTTTACCAATTATTATACTCTCAGGTACATCGACACCTGAAATTATAAGAAACTGTCTAAAAAACGGAGCTAGTGATTTTTTAAAAAAACCTTTTGTATTTGAAGAGTTTATACTTAAAATAGATCTGTGGATAGATTACTACAGAAAAGAGGATGAGCTTAAAGCTAAAACAGCAGAGTTGGAGTTTGTAAACAATAACCTTGAAAAACTTGTATCTCAAGAGGTTGAAAAAAATCGAGAGAAAGACAAACTAATGTTTACTCAATCAAGACAGGCTCAAATGGGTGAGATGATAGCGATGATAGCTCATCAATGGAGACAACCTCTAAATGCTATAAGTTCAGCTGTAAGTCTGATGGATATGCGTATGCAATCAAAAAAACTTGATGAAAAAATGGCAAAAGATATTACAACAAAAGTTCTTGGATATATACAGCATCTAAGTAACACAATAGATGATTTCAAAAACTTTTTCAAGCCTCAAAAAGAAAAAAAACTGAGTAGTTTTGATGTAATTGTGCATAAAGCTATAACGTTGATAGAACACTCTTTACAAAACAAATCCATAGATATAGAATTCAAAATAAAATCTGTAAAAGAGTTTGTAAGTTACGAAAATGAACTAATGCAGGTTATTTTAAACCTGTTAAAAAATTCCGAAGATGCTTATGACTGCAAAGATATAAAAAATAAAAAAATAATCATAACTATAGATTCACATAAACTTAGCATAGAAGATAATGCAGGTGGAATTGACAATGATATTATAGGTAAAATATTTGACCCATATTTTTCAACAAAAGGGAAAAATGGCACAGGGCTTGGCTTGTATATGAGCAAGATGATAGTTGAGGAACACTGCAATGGTAAAATATCTGCAAAAAATATAGAAAATGGCGTAATATTCGGCATTGTTTTATCTAAAAACGAGGTAAAATGATATGCTAAAAAATATATTACTTACTATAGTTGTAGCTGTCCTTTATTATCTGACAGGAAGAATAAGTCTGGAGCTGTTATCTGGCAACAGTATCATAAATATTGGGATATTTGCACCGGAAGGGATAGCACTTGCATTTGCCATCTACTACGGAAAAAAAACAATACCAGGTATATTTTTGGGGCAGTTTGTTTTAGCATATATAACAACTGCTGTTTTACTGCCATCTTTAGAAGTATCACTTATAAATAGTCTTGAAGCCCTCATAGGTATATATCTGTTTGAAAAACTAAAACTCTCAAAAGAGTTAAAAACTTTTAGAGATATATTGTGGCTTGGTGCTATTATAGTCTTTGTACTGCAACCTTTTAGCTCTGTACTTTCAAATACAGTACTTTTACTGCACGAGCAAACCCAGCAGAGTGACTTTTTGTACCTTGTATTTTCCTGGTGGTTTGGTAATGTTATAGGGCAGTTTCTTTTTACACCGTTTTTACTATTACTCTTTAGTAGGTACAAAAGCATAAAACTTTTGGAGTATATAGCCTATGGATTTGGGTTTGCACTATATTTGTATATACTTGAGATAGTAATAGGTCTACAAAATGCTTCCATCACAATGACCCTTAGTATATCTGGTATCATTCTAATTGCAGCGTACAAAGATATACTTTATGCGACTTACTTTAGTATAATTGCCGCCTTTATAGCGTCATTTTCCGTATATATGGGTACTGGTGTATATTCACATAGTGATACAATAAACAATGCTATAAACTACAACCTCTATGTACTGGCACATATTGTTATAGTGTGGCTTCTTGGTATTTTGTTTGAAGAGAGAAAAAATAATGAGAAACTACTAGAACAAAAAGTTATGCAAGAGGTACAAAAAAACAAAGAACAGCAGCTCTTAATGCTTCATCAAAATCGACTTGCCCAAATGGGTGAGCTTATCAGTATGATAGCTCATCAATGGAGACAACCACTAAATAACATGGCTTTAATAACTCAGCTTATAGTAAACAAATACAACAAAAATAAACTTGATGACAAAGCATTTGAGTATTTTAAAACAAACTCAAAAAAACAGATAGATTTGATGTCAAAGACAATTGATGATTTTAGAAACTTTTTTGAAGTGCAACATGAACAACATAACTTTTCTCTTAGAAACACTATCAAAAATTCACTTGATATATCAAAGCCTATATTTGAAAAAAGCAATATTAATCTTGAACTTGAAATAGATAGCAACATAGTTGTAAATGGATATGAAAACAGTTTTGCACAGGTGCTTTTAAATATTTTAAATAATGCAAAAGATGCTTTAATGGAAAAAGATATAGAGGATAAAAAAATCATTATAAAAATAGATAAAAATGAAGATGGTGTAGTTGTAAGCATAGAGGACAATGCCGGTGGTATTGATGAAGAGATAATAGATAAAATTTTTGATCCATATTTCTCAACTAAAAAAGATAAAAATGGTACAGGTCTTGGTCTATATATGTCAAAAATGATTATAGAAGAACAGATGGATGCAAAACTAAGAGTAACAAATACAGAGCTTGGAGCAAAATTTACCATACTTATGAAGGGGTTAGATTATGGCAATTGAAAAGTTTAAACTTTTGTATATAGATGATCATCCACAAACAAGAGAGTGGATGAAAATGATGCTAGAAGATGATGTAAGTGAGTTTTTGGTTGCATCTAATGGTCAAGAGGGTTTGGATATATATGATATGTATGAGCCTGATATTATACTTTCAGATATAGATATGCCTATTATGGATGGTCTAAGCATGGCTAAAAAGATTAAAGAAAAAGATAAAGAGAAACCAATACTGATAATGTCAGCATTTGATGAAAAAGATATACTTGTTAAGGCAATAGATATAGGCATAGATTATTTTATAGCAAAACCAGTGGATATGGATAAGCTTATGGAAAAACTAGAACATATTGCCAAAGATTTACAAAATAAAATAGATAGTGATAAATTAAAAAAGAAAGAACTACAAACACTTTTTGATTTAGCACATTACGATACGTTAACAAATATTCCAAATAGATTTTTATTTGATATAAGACTAGAAGAGGTAATAAGTAAGACAAAAAGAAAAAATACTGTATTTAGTTTATTTTTCATTGATCTAGATAATTTTAAAAATATAAATGATACTTATGGACATGTAGCAGGAGATAAAATTTTATGCTTTGTATCTGAAAATATACAAAGTGTTATAAGAAAAGAGGACTTTTTTGCACGTATTGGTGGGGATGAATTTGTTCTGATTATAGAGGATATTGATGATGAAAAATATATAAGTAAATTAGCTAAAAAAATTTTAAAAGTAAGTTCAAAAAGTTTAGAGTGTCAAGGAAAAAATATAAATGTGACAGCTAGTATAGGTATTGCTAGGTTTCCAAAAGATAGTGATTTAAAAAAAGAGTTGCTTCATTTATCAGATACTGCTATGTATATGGTAAAAAAAGCAGGTAAATCAAGTTATGTTTATGTATCTGACCTTTAAATTAGGTTTAAAGATAAAATATATAACCATCCTTGCCATATAATAGAAGTCGTTATACCTGCTACAAAACCAGCGATAATATCATCACCCATTACTCCAACTCCACCTTTTGCTTCACGGTCAATACGACCGATAATAGACGGTTTTGCAATGTCAAAGTATCTAAAAAGTACAAATGATAGTATAGACTGAACTAAAAATCCATTTTCTAAACTTATTACATCACCCATCCCCACACTTATCGCAGGTGCTACACTTAGTGCAAACCACATACCTGCTAACTCATCTATAACTATGCGTTTATCAACATGTATCCCAGACTTTTTTTCATACTTATTTATCTCTCTAATTGCT
>CAZZAZ010000010.1:0-22549 GCA_964652355.1 uncultured Sulfurimonas sp.
AAAACTCTAGCATCTTAGGGTCTATCATAAGAAGTCTAAGTTGATCTGGTGAATTCTTATAAAGAAGTGAAAGTATCATTGCATTTATACCAACACTTTTACCACTACCAGTTGTCCCTGCTATAAGTAAGTGTGGAAGTTTTTTAAGGTCAGTTACAAAAGGTTTGCCAACAATATCTTTACCAAGAACTATTGTAAGCGGTGAAGATGAATCTTTAAAAAGTTTATCATCTAAAATCTCACGCAAATAAATAGTATCTACCGTTTCATTTGGTATCTCAATCCCTACAACATCTTTTCCAGGAATTGGAGCTTGGATACGGATGGTCTCCGCTGATAGAGCCATAGCTAAGTCATCTTGAAGATTTAAAATCTTAGATACTTTTACATTTGCAGCAGGTTTAAACTCAAATGTAGATACAACAGGACCAGCATAAGTACGAACCACATCACCATCTATTTTAAAATGTGCTAGTTTTTCTATAAGATAGTGAATTTTTTCATCCAACTCACTTTCATCTATATTTTTAGCTGTTTTTGGTGCTTTTTGCAAAAAATCAACTGATGGGAGCTTAAAGTTTTTAGGTTTTTCTACTTTACCTTTTTCTATACTTGCTAAAAGCTTTGCATTTTCCTCTAACTCTTCTACAATTACAGTATTTTTATGCTCCTTTATATCTTCTACTAAATCAAGTATAGTATTATGTTTTTCTTCTTCATTCACTTCATCTTTTATAGTAGTGCTAGCTTCTTGTCTTAAGTAAGATGGCTTATCTATCTCTGATTCGAAAGTGATATTTTCATTTAAAGGTAGCTGTTCAAGTTCTTGTACTTCAACAGCTACTACTTCTTCATCTATGATTTTTTCTTTTTGAACTTTTATTTTCCTAACAGGGGCTATACTTTTTAATTTCAATGAAAAAATCTTTAAAATTTCATCAGCACCTCTATCCAGCAGTATAACAATAGACACAAGAGTTATCATAATCCAAAATATCCAAAGACCAAATAAACCAATATATGGAGATAAAAAATCAACAAAATCAGATCCTACTTTTCCTCTAAATTCTCCATCTACAAGTATAGCTTGAGCCAATAAAGATGAAAACAATACTAAGAATGATGTAATAAAAAGTTCAAATTTACGCATATCTAAAGAGCTATTTTTATAAAAACTATAGACTGGAATCAAAAATAAAAAAATATATATATAAGAAATATATCCAAAATACAGATGATTAAATGAAGCAAAAGTAGCGCCATAACTACCCATCAAATCACTACCACCTAAAACTGTCGCAAATCCAAGGTAGATCAGCAAACCAAAAATTATAATAAATAAAGTATCTCTCAAATAAAACTGCCTTTTATAAATAGTTTACTAAACTAAGTTGTGTGATTTTACCAACAGTTGAAAGCATAGCTTCATAGTTTATATTTAACTGAGCTAAAGTTAAAGATGCTTCTGCTAAATCTGTATCAATTACAGATGATCTTAGAGTTTGAGAACTTATTTTTAATATTTCTGTTCTTTCAATTGATGATGTCAAAGCATTTGACTGAGCACCAACTTGTGAATGTGATCTCATGATATGATCTTGAAGATCATCTAACATTGTAATTGCATTTGATATACCAATATTTCTAGGATCTCCAGTACTGCTATCTGGTAGAATATTATGCTGTTCTACAGATGAAATCATCTCATCAATTTGCTTAAAAAAGTCTGTTTTAGGATCACGAATAGTAAGTGCATTATTATTATTAAATGTCATAACTGATGGTGGATTTGAAAAATCTCCACTATTTGAATCATAAAGAGACATTTGTGCTTTTGTATCAGATGTATTTATCTCTTGAAATTGTATTTTTCCATCATAACTCAAAAATGTTGTACCTAAAAAACCTGATATTTCTATAGCCGTATCATAATCACTAGAGGAAGTTCCTGTTGCAGGTAGGTTTCCAGTAATAACCATATTTATTACATCCATCATTTGCTGATATGACATATCATCTGCTGCTACTGCTGTTCTTGGATTATTTGTATTGAAAATATCATAAGTAGTACCACCAACTGTAAAAGTTGAACCTGCATTTAAAAAATCAATATCAACATTATACGCTATCCCATTTACATCAGTACCGTCAAATTTAAAAGTCTTACCATCCAAAGAACCATTTGTTGAGACTTCAGATACCTTGGTCGATGCTGTGGCAAATGCATTTGTATCTTTCTCTATTTGAGCAACATTTGATGATAGTTTTGGACCATCTTTAGAGAACAATGTTCTATCATATACTAGTCCTTCAATATTTGAAGCTGCTCCAGATGCAGATGTAAGTCCAGACTTGACAAACTCTTTTATATATAAATTATTTGCAGGTGGTACTGTTGGATTAATAATTTCTATAAAATTATTTTCACCAACATCTAAAGCATCTATGTTTGTAACATCTGCTGCTCCACCAGCTGCTGCATTATAATCAACCGCGCCAACCATTGTAAAATCCAATCTACTTGATCCTCTGATTTTATCTTCTATAACTATTTCACCAAAGTTATTTAAAGTAACATTAACAAGTTTTAAATTTGCTGTATTTCCATAAAGATCACCTATTTGAGTTAAAAGGTTATCAATAGTTTGATCATCACGCATACTAATTTTTTTCTCAAATGATTCACCATCACTTTTTGTTCCACGCATATAAAAAAAATGTTTGAAGTTTACAGTATCAACAACATTATCTATATCACCCATCATATCACGAATAGTATCAGTTGACTTTAAAACTGTATCTGGAATAATTGCACTATTTACATCAGTAAAATCTGAATACTTAGCTGAAAGATTATTTTGAACAACATTCGTTGTAATTTCTCTATTCACAAGCTTCTTTTCACCTAAAAACAGGTCTGCACCAGAAAGGTTATACTGTTGTGTTGTGCGAGAGCCAGTAAAAGCACTTAAAGACTCCATATTTCCATTATATGTACCATCATCAGATATTGGTTTAGTATCAACAGCTGAGCCAGAAAATAGATACTGACCATTTATAGAAGAGTTTGCTAAATTTTTAAAATGCTCTTCAATTCCACGTAATTCTTTAGCGATAGCATCTAAAGATGTTTCGTTATTCGTACCATTTGCGGCTTGTAGAAATAATGTTCTCATTCTATTTACACTATCTTCAAATTCATTTAAAGTAACATCTGTTTGGTTTGATAGTTTATAACCACTTTGTGTACTTTGACTGATTTGTTCTAATACAACAATCTCATTATCAAGTCTCATTGTCTCTGTAAAAGTAGTAATATCATCTTTTGCATACTGAATTTGTAGTCCAGATGATATCTGCTTATTAACATCAAAAAGCTGATTGCTAAGTATATTGTTGTTTTTACCGTAAATACTGTTATAGTACATACTTGATGTAATACGCATAACACACCTCCATTTGTCGTTACTTCATAATTAATTAAATTAAAGCAACTAAAGTTCCATATTTTCATATCGACACAACACCATTTACTATCAAATAATACTTTAAGCATAAAGTAACTATCATTCTACTTCTATTTGCCAGAGTGGTGGAATGGTATACACGGCGGATTCAAAATCCGCTGCCTTCGGGCTTAGGGGTTCAAATCCCCTCTCTGGTACCACTACATAAATAATTTACTTATTTTATCCTCAATATACTTTTAAAACACTGTATCTATACTAAATTTTATCTCATCAAGAAGCTTTACTTTATCATTAATTGCATCAAATTTTTTATGTATAGTTGAGATAGACTCATTCATAACAACTTGCATCTCATTTTTACACTCATTTGCATTTGATTTTATAAAACTATCCCCTACTTTAAACTCTCTTTTTAGATACTCAAAATCTAAATTTTCTTTAAACATAAGCAATATTTCACTCTCATCTATGCTATTTACGACACTAGTTTCTGGATTTTTCTCATAAGAGTTTTGCATATTTACAATTTGGTTCATGATTTGATTTATAGTTTTTTCATGAGCTAATTCAAATCTTGATTTTAGAGATAACTTATACAATCTAGCTTGTAATTTTTTCTCAAAATCATCAAATTTCTGCTTAAAATCTTTCAGTATATACTCATAAACACCCGCTGCAAACTGTCTTGCTGTACTAAACTCAACATCTGAAGCTACTTCTCTATTTTTAATAAGCTTTTCATTTTTAGCTTGCCATAATATTAACTCTCTCTCAAAAGCTTTTAAAACTTGCTTCGCCTCTTGTGTTACAAACTCTAGTATATCAGATAAGCTTTGTAAACTACTTTTAACACTAATACATGGGCTTACTTCTTGCATATAATAGCTTTGATACTCCTCTTTTGATATAGAGGTACCAAGTAGTGATTTTTTATCTTTTATAAGATATTTCTTTATAGGTTTGATACTTGAGTATATTTTTGATACATTAGTGGATATACTATCAGATATTTTTAGATTTAAAAATTCAATTTGCTGAGCTAAATCTACTTCCATTTTTATCAATTTATATTCTAATTCATCAGAAAAATCTTCCATTATTTCAACCAAATCTACATAAACTTGAGTTATTCTTGTATATTCATTTTGAAGTATTTCACAAAGAGAAGAAAAATCTTTTTTCATGGCAAATATCTTAGATTCTTTTGCTTTAACTCTTAAAGTATTGTTGATAAAATCTAAAACATCTAAAATATTAGAATCTCTCAAGCCGTCTTTATAGCTTGCATAATCTTTTTTTTTAATCTCATGTATATTGTCATTATGAATTTTAAGCTTGCTATTAAAAAATTCATTGTCTATATCTACTTCACCACTAGACATACTTTTTTTAATATCATCTACGAACCTATTTTTCTCATTACTTAACAAATTTTGTTTTTGATTTATTCTAGCATCTAATGCTTCTTTAGCAGATATTGCAATAATTTTTGAAAAATAATTTTTATAGTTCTTATTTGCATACTCTAAAGCAATATCTACTTCATTACCAACAAGCCTATCTTTTTGATTTAGTAAACAAACTGATTTATTTGCATAATTTGGAAGATACTTATCCAGTATATCAAGCTCTGTTTTTTTAGCAACAGCGTCAATAAGCCCAAGCCAAATAATCCCATCAACATCGCGAAGAATAGAGTTTGTTGTATCTGTATCAAACTTTGACTGTGAATTTAGTCCTGGTGTATCCACAAAGGATATATCTTTTAACATCTCTACTGGTGCATATATAGAAAGATATTTAACATCTTCTATAGCCTCTCTTTGATCTGTAAATTTTGCTAAATGCTCAATAGAGTGAAACTCTGTCGCCCCACTTTTGTAAGTGATTTTTAGTTTATAGCTTTTACCATAGTTAATAAAATTTACTTTTGAAGTAACAGGGGTAATGCCTGTTGGTAAAATATCACGTGACAAAAGCGCATTTAAAAAAGTTGATTTCCCTGATGAAAATTGTCCAACTATTGCTACTTCCATAGGATAACGAGCACGACGCATATACTTATCTACCAAATTTTTCAAACTTTTAGATGGATTAAAATAATCATCTAAGAGTTTTTGAGACATCATTTTTATAAATGATTCTAATGAGTTTACTTCCTCTTCATGCTTTACTTTTTTATGCTCTATCTCTTGGAGTAATTGTTCAAATATTTTCATGATAAACTCTTTAGGATTGCTTGAAGAGAGTTGATTTTATGTTGTATATCTATCTTTAGCTCTTCTATATCTTCATCTTTATTTTTTAATGAAAATATTTGTTTTTCCAAACTTGTTTCATAATCATGCATCTCATCTTGAAGTTTATTTATAGGCTCTTTTAAAACCTCAAAAAAAGTAGTTGATATAACTTCATTTAACTCTTTTAATGTTGTTTGCAGGTGTATTTTTATATATTTAAACTCATCATCAAGTGTATTTGAAAATTTATCTTTTAATACTGGTATCTTAGATAGTTTCAAACCTTTACTTTGGGCTACAAGTTGTTTTAGTAACATCTTTGAACTACTCGTAAGGGTAGATGAAGAGTTTTTGTCAAACAAGCTTTGCATACTGAAGATATCACCCACTTCATCAATATCGACATTGTATTTATTTAAACTAAGTTTTATATTTTTACTTATATTCTCAACTTTTCGCTCTATTTTATACTTATGCTCTCTCACAATATCTATAAAACCATGATTTAAACTTTTATCAATAATCATCTTCAGCTGAAGCTCTTTTAGCTCAACACTATTCTTTTTAAGAGTATAGCTAATCTCATCTGTTACTCTTTGAAGTATTTTAGATTTAAGCTCACTCAACTCAGCATCAACAACTAAGCTATCAGCTTTTACAAACTCTACAAATATCTCTTTTTCTTCACTTATTTGTGAATCTACTTTTCTAAAAATATTTTTCTTTTTTTCTTTAGTTTCATTGAAAAATTTCAACTCATCTTCTAAAGCACTCTCATCTTTAGAATAAAGTTCTAGGTTATACTGATATATTTTCACTTGAGTTTTTATACTCTCTTGCATACGCTTTGAGGCACTCTGGATAATTAGCTCATTTTTAAAATTTTCAGAAAACAAAGTATCATGCAAATGATTTTCAACCTCCAACACCCCACTCTTTTTTAGATTATCACTTTGTGTATCTTGAGTACTATTTTTACGAATATCTAAGGCTATTTTTGCAGAAATACTTAAAAACTTTAATTTACTTATAACTTTTAAAATATTACTATCATTACCAAGTGCTGATAGTTGATTTTCTATACTTGTTTTAGTATAAGCTATAACTTGTTCTAGTTCCTCTTCACTTACATTGTCCGCCTTAGTTAGCAAAATCAAAATATTTGTAACATTTTGATTTACAATAGAATCTATTATAAAGTCAACATCTTTTTGTGTAGCACTTTGATTTACATTCATAAGGTGAATAAGCAAATCACAATCCGCTACATAGCCTTGTGTAACTGTTTCTCTAATAATCAAGCTATCATCAAGCCCTGGAGTATCTACTATCTCTATCGAGTTTTTTAAAAACTCTAAATCAACACCAAGTTCAACATCTTTTACAATATGGCAAAATCCAGATTTATCTGAAGCAGAAGTATATTTATGTAAATCCTCTCTCCTAATCTCTATAACTTTTGCATTTTCTTGCACAAACTCATCTATATCAAATGAATCTTTTAATCCATCTATATAAGATTTTTGTTCCTCATTATCACTAAAGGTATGTACCATTTCGTCAAACTCAACTTTGTTAAAAAATCTAACCTTTGTATATGGCTTATCACTATACTTGATAATGCTTAGGTTTGCTGTTTCAGCTACAACAGAACTTCCAAGTAGTTCAGTTGATAACAAAGCATTAATAAAGGTAGATTTACCTACATTCATAACACCTGTTATACCTATGGAAAATACTTGGTTATCCATATAGTTTTGAATTTTATTTAACTCATTAAGTAAAGATTTAGATTCAAAATATGTTTTAATATTTTCTAAACTTGAGTTTAGTATCTCTTTGTTAAGTATAAAATCATTATTTTTACTATCCATTGGCTTAACTTCTAAACTAAGTGCCTCAAAAATAGTCTGTAACTTATCGTTATTTTGTTTTGAGAGTAAATCTTTTGATTGAAGGTAGTTAAAAACATCTAAGTATGTCCTAACTAAGTTATTATTTTGCTTCAGTCTATTTAAAACTAAAAAACAAAACTCATAAAGAGTAGAAACATCTAAAAAACCATTAATAATTATATTTTTATATAACTTTTTAAACTCTTCTAGCTCTAAATAATAGTCTAAATTATTAACTTCAATAGTTAAAATCAGTGCTGCAATTTTATCAAAGTTTTTATCTTTAAAATTTAGAAGTAAACTCTCTTCACCATCTACATAGTTTGTAGAGTGGTAAAGTAAGAAATAGTTATTTATCATCTTTCATCATAACCATTTTTCTACGCATATAAGCTATTTTAGATTGAAGCGGTAAATCTTTTGGGCATACATCTTCACAGCCCATCAAAGACATACAACCAAATACACCATCCTCATCCCCAATAAGCTCATAATAGTCAGAATCACTTCTTTTATCCCTAGGGTCTATCTTGTATCTCGCAACTTTATTTAATCCAACTGCACCTACAAAGTTCTCACGCATAAGTATAGTACCACAACCAGCTACACAGCAACCGCACTCAACACAACGGTCAGTTTCATAGATCTCATCAGCTAAGTCTGGATCCATACGCTCTTCAAGCCTATCAGCATCAACTTTCATTTTTTCTTCTTCAGTATGAATCCAAGTCTCAAGACGCTCATTAAGTCCACGCATCCATTTACCAGTAAACACGGACAAATCGCCAATAAGTTCAAACATAGGTAGTGGAGCTAGTGATATCTCTTCATCAAGCTTAGAAGTAAGTGTACGACAAGCTAAAGTTGGCTTACCATTTATAAGCATAGAACAAGACCCACAAATACCTGCACGACATACAAAATCAAATTTTAAAGACTCATCATATTTTTCACGAATATCATTTAATGCAATGAACAATGTCATACCATCTGACTCTTCTAGTTCATATGTTTCCACTTTTGGTTTATCTTCAGGAACCTGAGGGCTATATCTTAATATAGAAATTTTTAAAGTTCTTCTTTTTTCAATACTCATTAGAATCTCTCCCATAATCTTTCATTTTTACCACGATAACACTCTGGCAATCTTGACTTATATTCCATTAACGCTTCTTGAATTTCAAATCTATCTGCACCATCAGATTCCATTTTTTCTTTTATCGCATCCACCTCTTCTTGTCTGATTTTTGAATCAGGATGAGGGATAGTCATATCTTTACCATAACCACGAAAGCCTGGAGGCATCTCCATAGACTTAATATCTATATCCTCATAAGTTATAGTTGGCATTGTTTGATTTTCATCTGGCCATGAAGTAATTGTCCTATTTAAAAAATCTTTATCATTTCTCTCAGGATAATCCTCTCTAGCATGAGCACCCCTACTTTCCGTTCTCTCCAAGGCACCTTTAGCTACACAAAGAGCAAGTTTAAGCATACGCTGGACACGATAGGCATTAAATAGCTCAGGATTTGCTGTAAGAGTTTTATGTTTTACTTCTATATTTTTTGAACGAATAAGAAGTTGTTCTAACTCATTTACGGCATCAGTTAAATCATCACCATTTCTAAAGATTCCAACTTTTTCCATCATTATTTTTTCCATTGCATGACGAAGTGGATACGGAGATTCAGCATTTTCTTTTGGTTCAAGTAAGTACTCTAGTTTAGATTGTTCTTTATCTGCAAATTTTTTCACAAGTTTTGTTGAGATATCTATCTCGCTCTCTTTAGTATCACAAAAATCAGCTATATGTTCAGCTACTAACATCCCTGAAACAACAGTCTCTGCAACTGAGTTACCACCAAGACGGTTAAAACCATGTAAATCCCAACAAGCTGCTTCACCACATGAGTAAAGACCTTTTAAAGTTTGACTTTCACCCTTGTAGTCTGTACGAATTCCACCCATAGAGTAATGTTGTGTAGGTCGTACTGGAATTGGCTTTTCAGCAGGGTCAATCCCTAAAAAACTCTCACAAATCTCTTTTACTTCACGAAGATTTTTTTCAATATGTTCACGACCTAATATCGTAATATCTAGCCAAAGGTGATCTCCATAACGAGATTTTACACCCTTACCTTTACGCATATGTTCAACCATACGACGAGATACAACATCACGAGAAGCAAGCTCTTTTTTCTCTGGCTCATAATCTGGCATAAATCTATAACCATCAACATCAGTTAAGAGACCACCATCTCCACGACAACCCTCTGTTGTTAAAATTCCAACGGGAACAATAGCAGTTGGATGAAACTGAATAGCTTCCATATTTCCAAGTGTTGCAATTCCAGTTTCTAGAGCAATAGCCTGTCCCATTCCTTGGCAAATCACAGCATTTGTAGAAACCTCATATATACGACCATACCCACCAGTAGCAATAGTTGTAGCTTTTGCTATATATGCTACTAGTTCACCTGTCATAAGATTTCTAGCAATCGCTCCATAACAACGACCATTTTCATGAATAAGACTTATAGCCTCCATGCGCTCATGAACTTTTATCTCTTGTTGCTGAGCTCTGTTATCCATAGCAAAAAGCATTGAGTGCCCTGTTCCATCAGATGTATAACATGTACGCCATTTTTTTGTACCACCAAAATCTCTTGCTGTAATCAAACCATGTGCTTCATCTTTTTCAGTCAATGTTACTTTTTTAGCATTAATAATTGCTTGATGATCACCTTTTCGAACTCTTGTCCAAGGTACACCCCAAGCTGCAAGTTCTCTTATGGCTTTAGGGGCTGTATTTACAAACATACGTGCTACATCTTGGTCAGCTCCCCAGTCAGAACCTTTGATAGTATCTCCAAAATGAATATCTTCATTGTCCCCTTCACCCTTAATAGAGTTACCTAGTGATGCTTGCATACCCCCTTGAGCTGCGGCTGAGTGAGAACGTTTTGGTGGAACTAAAGTAAGGAGTACGACATCTTGTCCTCGCTCTTTTACTCCAGTTGCACATCTTAAACCTGCTAGTCCACCACCAACTACTAAGACATCTGTATATGCTATTTTCATTATTCAACCCCTCTTTCGTATGTAGGTACATATCTTTCACCGTTATGAGCCCTACCATCTTCTAAGCCAATTTTTACATAACTAGAAATACTTGCTAAACCTAAAAGTATAAAAAATACAATCGAAATATTTCTAATTTTTTGAAGTATTATTCGGTTTTTCTTAGGATTTCTACCATCAAACCAACCCCATTTAACAGCAAGTCTATATAGACCAATATTAGCATGTAGGACTGATGTTATTAAAAGTAACACATATAAAGGAGCCATCCATTCACCAACCATACGATCAGCAGAAGCATATGGGCCAATATCTGCAGGATGAGTTGTTACTATAAAAAGATGAACAGATGCTGTAAAAAATAAGATAAAACCTGTAGCTGCCTGAACAAACCATAGCTTAGTATCTAAATGGTTCATTCTAATTGAATGTGACTTGAAAATTTTATACTGTTTATAACTACCTGGAAACTTCCTAGCGGCTACCAATGCATGAACAACAAGTATTGTAGATATGGTTAAACCTAGAACTGTTATGATTATAGGATAAGGTTTTCCTAAAATAGGTTCAGCTTCTAATAATTTTGAAACAAAGTACATTGCATCTTTACCAAGTAATATACTTGATTCAAGAAACAAATGTGCCCAAACAAATAGGGCTAAAACTAGACCTGTTGCACTTTGAATATAATCAAGTTTTGCAGTAGTACGAGATTTTCTAATATGAAATTTTTCTTCAATCTCTTTAACCCTAGTATTGCACTTATCCATTAACAACTCCCTTAATAATTAAAAGTTATAATAGCATATCACAATTTATTTTATGTAAACTAAAAAGCACAGCCAAAAATTTATTTATATTGTGATTTTAAATATTATGTAACAATTGGCATCTGTTTTAAGGCACTCTTTGCATCAAAGTGCAAAAAGTGATAAAATGATAAAAAAATTAATAAGTGAGTTATATGTTATTTAAGTATCTTAGTCTATTTTTACTATTTACATCTATATATGCTACAAATAACTTAAATGACATTTATTATGTTGATTCATACGATGTAAGAGTTGAAGATATTGTAAAAAATTCTAATGACAATGCAATACTTCTTAGTATTCCAAAAAATAAACATACAAAAAAAATGAAATCAAAAATATTAATTAAAATTTTAAAAGCAAAAGGTTATATAGACTATAAATACAAGCACAATTATGTAAACTTTATCAAAAAAAGTCCAATTGACACAACTAAAATAAAAGAGTTTTTAAGAAACTATTATGAAGATAGTTATGAGAGTATTAAGATTAACAATATTACCGTGGAACCAAGATCCTACACAGAATATTTACCACAAGACTACATAATAAAAATAAGACCAAAAAATTTTCTATCAAGCCATGGCACATTGAGCATAAAAACTAGAGAAAGAAAAAAAATATTTTTCAACTATATTATAGATGCTAATGTAGATATTTATATTTCTAGAAAAAAAATCAAAAAAAAGACTGAACTATCAGCTTTAAATAGTTTTAAAAAGAGTATAATCCTAGATAAGTTTAAAGCAAAGCCAATACAAAATATAAAAACAAGTACTCTTCAGAGTAAACATCATATATCAAAAGACAAAATTTTAACAATTAGAGATGTTGAAGAACTAAGTATTGTAAAAAAAGGCTCATACATAAGTATTGGTATAAATAATAATAATATTGATATTACATTTTCAGCTAAAGCCTTAGAAGACGGTAAAATTAATGAAATAATAAGAGTTATAAAACCAAATGGTAAAAAACTAAAAGTTAAAGTCATAGGTAAAAATAGAGCGGAGATTAGATGAAAAAAATCATAATTGCAACAAGTGGAGCGAGTGGAGTAAACCTAGGTCTTAAAACACTAAAATTACTTCCAAGTTCGATAGATAAGCACTTTATTATGACTAAAAATTCTGAAATTGTATTAGATAAAGAGAATGGTTTAACTATTCATGAAAATGAGAACATAGGTGCAAGCTTAGCTTCTGGTTCATTTGGAACTGATGCAATGATAATAGCACCTTGCTCTATGAATACTTTGGCAAAAATTGCTTGCGGAATATCTGATAACTTAGTTACTAGATGCGCTAGTGTTATGATAAAAGAGCATAAGAAACTAATCCTTGCCCCCAGGGAGATGCCATTTTCAGCGATAGCACTTGAAAATATGCAAAAATTGGCAATGCTTGGTGTTATTATTGCACCACCGGTTATAGCTTACTACTCAGAGCAACAAACACTAGACGAGATGGAAAATTTTATCATTGGTAAATGGTTTGACCTCTTAGGAATTGAAAATAATTTATATAAAAGATGGGAATAATTTGAAAAAAATCGCACTATATCCTGGGACTTTTGATCCTATTACAAATGGTCATTTTGACATTATTGAACGCGCTCTTGGACTTTTTAATGAAGTTATAGTTGCCGTAGCTATCTCTGCTGATAAAAAACCAATGTTTACGTTAGATGAACGTATAGAGATGGTCAATAAAGCTATAGGACATCTTAAAAATGTCCGTGTGCTTGGTTTTGACAACCTAACAGTTGAGTTAGCTAAAGCACATGATGCTAGCATAATTATCCGTGGTCTTCGTGCTGTTAGTGATTTTGAGTATGAACTTCAACTTGGATACTTAAACAACTCACTTGACGATACAATTGAAACAGTTTACCTAATGCCAAAACTAAAACATGCATTTATTAGTTCGTCAATTGTTAGAAATCTTTTAAAATTTAATGGAAAGACAGACCACCTACTTCCAAAAAAAGTACAAAAAATAATAGGAAGTATGACCTCATGTACATTACAATAGAAGGTATTGATACTGCTGGAAAAAGCACTCAAATAGATGCATTATCTAAACATTTCCCAGAAGCTTTGATAACTAAAGAGCCCGGAGGAACAGAGATTGGTAAAGAGATAAGAGATATTGTTTTAAGTGCTAGGACACAAAGTAAAAAAGCAGAATTTTTACTTTTTTTAGCTGATCGTGCTGAGCATATGACACAAATAATAGAACCAAACTTAGATAATAAAATGATAATTTCAGATCGTTCTGCTGTTAGTGGTGTAGCTTATGCTCTCATACAAAATGCTATATCTGAAACAGCCATAGTTCATATGAATAAATTCGCTACTGGTGGTATATATCCAGAAAAAGTTTTTTTACTAAAACTAACAGAAGAGGAACTAAAAAATAGACTTTCTAAAAAAGAGTTGGATGGTATAGAACTTCGTGGTGTTGAGTATCTAATGAGCATACAAAAAGCTTTAGCTAAATCCTCAGAGCTACTAAAAATAGAGCTTGTAGAGATAGATGCTACAAAAACTATTGATGAAATAACAAATTTAATATTAGACAATATGAAGGATGAAAATGATTAGTTCACTAAGAGGAATGAATGATATTTTAAGTGAGGACTACGAAAGGTATACATACTTCATAAAAGTTGCTAGTGATATAGCAAGTAAGTATGGTTTTCATTTCATTGAAACTCCACTTTTAGAAGAAACAGCTTTGTTTAAACGTTCGGTTGGCGAGAGTAGTGATATCGTTGGTAAAGAGATGTATCAGTTTATTGATAAAGGTAAAAATGATGTTTGTCTTCGTCCAGAAGGAACAGCTGGTGTTGTTCGTGCATTTATACAAAAAAAACTAGATAAGGCTGGTGGTACACATCGTTACTTTTATCATGGTCCAATGTTTCGTTATGAGCGTCCACAAAAAGGTCGTTTAAGACAATTCCATCAGTTTGGAGTTGAAAGCTTTGGGCAAGATAATGTTTACGAAGATGCTACTATGATTATGATGGTATCAGACATACTTAAAGAACTTGGGATCGGCTATAGACTTCAACTAAACTCTTTAGGTGATAACAACTGTATGCCTCAGTATAGAGAATCTCTTATATCATTTATAGAATCTTGCGAAGATAAAATTTGTGAAGATTGTAAAAGAAGAAAAGATACAAACCCTATCCGTGTGCTTGACTGTAAAAACAAAGAGTGTCAAACACTTTATGTAGATGCTCCAAAACTACTACAAAACCTTTGTGAATCTTGTGATAGTGATTTTAAAAAATTAAAAACTATTTTAGATGATAACAATATAGCTTATGAGATAGATACACACCTAGTTCGCGGACTTGATTACTACTCTAAAACAGCGTTTGAGTTTGTTAGTGACAACATAGGAAGTCAAAGTGCAATAGCTGGTGGTGGTCGCTATGATAGGCTAGTAGAATTTTTAGACGGTAAAGCTACACCTGCTGTTGGTTTTGCTATGGGTATTGAGCGACTTATGGAACTTATAGTTATGCCAGAAAACTCAAGAGATGGTTACTATATTGGTGCTATGGATGAAGAAGCAATTAGCTTAGTTGTGAAAACTGCACAAGATAAAAGAAAAACAAATAAAACAGTTATAGACTACAAAGCTCGTAACCTCATGAAACACTTAAAAGCAGCGGATAAAGTAAATGCAAGATTTTGTGCTATTATTGGTTCAAATGAGTTAAAAGATGCTACTATATGGATAAAAGATTTACAAAATAAAACAGAAAATGTTATATCTTTAGAGGAGTTTTAATTGAATGAACAACAAAAACAATTAGTTGATGAAGTAGCAGATAGGCTACAAGGAGATGATAGTTCTTTACATTATGTTTGGAATATATTTGTTGATTTTATAGAATTTTTCATATTAGCTGCTTTAGTTGCTTTAGTTATGCTTTATGTGTATGATAAATATGTACAGCGTAAACATGCACTTTTAATTAACTACCCTGTTATTGGAAGAATGCGTTATGTTTTAGAAGCTTTTCGTGAACCATTTCGTCAGTACTTTGCAGAGGAAACATTTTATGATTCAAAAGATAAGGTTGATTGGGTTTATACAGCTGCAAAGAACAAGCCAAACTATCAATCATTTTCAGTAACACAGCCATTTTCTGGTTCAAGATTTATCATCAAACACGCTATGAATGTTTTAAATGAAGACGAAGTTAAAGAAGACACAAGTGTTGTTTTTGGTAAAGATAGAGAGATACCTTTTGTATCTCACACCCCTATTATGCGTTCGGCTATGAGTGATGGAGCACTTTCTCCAGAAGCGGTAAGAGCTTTTTCTATTGCTGGAGCAAGAACAGGATTGACAATAAATACAGGAGAAGGTTCACTAACTTCAAATCACCTTTTTACTCACAAACCAGATTTAAATAATTGTGATTACCTTGAAATAGTTAAAAGTACACTATGGGCAGAGTTTATTTTCAACATTGGTAAATTTTTATTCAATGGCGCGCGAGCTACTAAATGGTACCGTTCAGCATTACTAAAGACTAAAGAAAAAAATACATATATATACGATACATCAACTCATGTACTCTTTCGTGTTAAATGGGATGCGCCACTAGAGGCATTTCCAAAAGAAGTTCCAAATGATATACCAAATACAGTATTTCAAATGAGCTCTGGTTTATATGGTGTACGTGATGAAAATGGTAAATTTGATGAACTTAGATATGAAAAAGTGATGAAATTTTGTCGTATGACTGAGATTAAAATTGCTCAAGGAGCAAAACAAACTGGTGGTAAACTAGCAGCTGAAAAAGTTACTGCGGATATTGCGTACTATCGTGGTGTACCCGAGGGTAAAAATGTATTTTCACCAAATAGATTTCCTTATGCAGATTCTACTAAACACTTACTTGATTTTGTAGCAAAACTTCAAAAATTATCTAAAAAGCCCGTTGGGTTTAAAATAGTTATTTCTGATGCTAACGCTATTGAAGAGATGGTTAGAGAAATAGCTGCTAGAAAAGCAGAAAATATACCAGGTGTACCTGATTTTATTACTGTTGATAGTGGTGAAGGTGGTTCAGCTACTGCACCACTTGAGCTGATGGAATCAGTTGGATTAACTACAAACAATGCACTATTTGTTATAGATACATTACTTAAAAAGTATGAAATTCGTGAAGATGTTAAAATCATTGCCAGTGGAAAAGTTTTAACTCCTGATGATGCTATTATTACAATGGCTATGGGTGCTGATGCCATTGGAATTGCTCGTGGATTTATGATGAGTGGTGGTTGTATTCGAGCTAAAATGTGTTCTGGTTTTGGTGCACACAAGTGTCCAGTTGGAATGGCTACACAAGATGAGAAAAAACGTGCATCTTATCTTGTTATTAAAGAGGGTGGAGAGATTGGAAACTATCACAACAACCTTGTTAAAAGTATGAAGGTAGTTCTAGCTGTTATGGGACTTGATCATATATCTAAACTAAATAGAAAATGCTTAACATTTAAAAGTCAAAGTGGTGAAACATTTTTTGATGTAGATACATATTTTCATAAAAAACTACACGTTTAGAATGAACAATTTCGGTTTAGACATATGGTCAGATAATAACTTCATCATTAACAACGGTGAAGTTAAATTAAACTATAAATCTAAACCTTCTCTACTTAATATTACAAAAAGTATCAGAAACAATGGGCTTAAAGGTCCTCTACTTCTTAGGTTTCCTCACTTAATAAAAAAACAAATCAAGAATCTTTATAATTATTTTAACCAGGCAATTGAAGAAAACAATTATAAAGGCTCTTTTAATGCTGTTTTTCCACTAAAAGTAAATCAATTTCCTTATGCCTTAAGTGCTGTTACTAAACAAGGAAAAGAATTTAACTATGGCTTGGAAGCTGGTAGTAAGGCTGAACTCATCTTAGCTATGAGTCATATACAAAATAATTCAAAAATAACTGTAAATGGTTTTAAAGATAAAGAGATGGTTACACTAGGCTTTATTGCAGCTCAATGTGGGCATGATATTACTTTAACAATAGAGGGATTAGGTGAACTTAAAACTATCATAGAAGTTGCACAAGAGTGCTCTTTAAAAATTCCTAATATTGGGATTAGAGTAAGGCTTCATAGTGTTGGAAGTGGTTCATGGGCCAAAAGTGGTGGAATGGACTCTAAGTTTGGTTTAACATCAACTGAAATGATAGAGGCTGTAAAACTTCTTACAAAAGCAAATTTAATTAACTACTTAAATATGATTCACTTCCATATTGGCTCACAGATGGCAGATATAGCCCCTCTAAAGCGTGCACTCCGTGAAGCTGGAAACATATATGCTGAACTTAAAAAAATGGGAGCTAGTTCATTATCTAGTCTTAATATAGGTGGAGGATTAGCAGTTGAATATGATCAACATAAGTGCCATACTTCCTTAAACTACTCAATTGAAGAGTTTTCAAGTTCAGTTGTATTTTTACTAGGTGAAATAATGGATGCAAAAAATGTTCAACATCCAAATATTTTCACTGAATCTGGTAGATATATTGTAGCATCGCATACTGTTTTAATCACTCCAGTTTTAGAGTTGTTTTCTCAAGATTATCAAGAAAAACATTTGAATTTAAAAAAAATAAACCCTCCACTTATAGAGGAACTTGTAGAACTTGACAAATTACTAAGTCCAAAAAATTGTATAGAATACCTTCATGATTCCCTAGACCATATAGAATCATTATTTACTCTATTTGATTTAGGATATATTGATTTACAAGACAGATCTAATGCAGAAATACTAGTACATAATATTATTAAAAAAGTATTATATTTAAAAGGTTCTTATGAGAGTAATGAACTAGAACAGATTCAAGCGAAACTACAAGAAAAGTATCTTATAAATGCTTCTATTTTCCAAAGTCTACCTGATTATTGGGGATTAAATCAACATTTTCCAGTTATGCCTATACACCATTTAGAGACTCCAGCTAGGCGTGCAGCTTCTCTTTGGGATATAACTTGTGATAGTGATGGTGAAGTAGAGTTTAATCCACAAAAACCACTTTATTTACACGATATAAATCTGAATAAAGAGGATTATTTTTTAGCATTTTTTAATGTTGGAGCTTATCAAGAGACACTTGGTATGACACATAACCTTTTTACACATCCAAATGAATATACAATAGAACTAGAAGATGATGGATACAAAATAACCAACGAAGTAGAATCCAAAAGTATACTAAATATTTTAGAATCAATTGGATATGATGAGAATAAAATTGCATCTGAGCTTAAAGAAAAACTAACAAGCAGTAATTTTATCACAAAAAAAGAAAAAAATGATACACTTGCAAAATTAGAAATTTTCCTGCAACAAAATGGATATTTAAGAACTACAAATTAGGGGTAGCAACTTGGGACTTTACAGTGATATAAAAGAAGACTTTGCTAATGCTTATAGAAATGATCCAGCACTAACATCTAAAATCAATTTTTTATTTAATTATCCAGGTGTTTGGGCTGTCGTTTGGTACAGAGTCGCTCATAAACTCTATAATGCTAACTTTCAAAGATTATCTCGTGTTATTATGGGACTATCTCAGATGCTTACAAACATCGATTTACACCCTGCAGCAAAAATAGGTAAAAGACTTTTTATTGACCATGGTACTGGTGTTGTTATTGGCGAGACTTGTATTATAGAAGATGATGTTTTAATTTATCAAGGGGTTACTCTTGGTGGAGTATCTTTAATGCCTGGAAAAAGACACCCTACTATACGAAAAGGTGCTGTTATTGGCGCAGGGGCTAAGATACTTGGAAATATAGTTATTGGTGAATATGCAAAGATTGGAGCTAACTCCGTTGTAGTTAAAGAGGTTCCAGATAATGCAACTGCTATTGGGATACCTGCTCATGTTATTGAAAAAGGTAGATGTAAAGATCCATTTATGCATAATATGCTTCCAGATATAAATAAAGAGATGTTTGAATATATGCTAAGACGTGTAGCTGTTCTTGAACATATTTTAGTTAAAGATAACAATGAACTTCTAGAACAAGACTTAGAACTAGAACATATCTACGAATCTTTCATTACAGCCATGAAAAGTTAATAATTATTATTTAATTTATAATAAATATTACTTTTTTTAAGTATAATTCCTTACAATTTTCACCTAAAGGTTTTATATGCTAACAAATCGCATTAACACACTATCTGAATCGATTACTATCGCCATTACTACATTAGCACAAGAGCTAAAAGCAGAGGGTAAAGATATACTAAGCTTCTCTGCAGGTGAACCAGACTTTGATACACCACAAGTTATTAAAGATGCAGCTATATCTGCTATTGATGAAGGTTTCACAAAATATACTGCTGTCGATGGTATCCCTGAACTAAAAGATGCAATTACAACAAAACTTAAAAGAGATAATGGACTTGATTATAAATCTAATCAAATTATTGTAAGCAATGGTGCGAAACATTCACTTTTTAACCTTTTCTCTGTAACTATAGATAAAGGGGATGAAGTTATCATTCCAGCACCTTATTGGGTAACTTATCCAGAATTAGTAAAATACTGTGGCGGGACAGTAGTAGAGATTGAGACTACTGATAAATCAGCATTTAAAATCACACCAGAGCAACTTAAAAATGCTATAACACCTAAAACAAAGATGTTAGTTCTTACAACTCCATCTAATCCTACAGGTTCCGTTTATACTAAAGAGGAGCTAACAGCATTAGGTAAGGTTCTTGAAGGTACAGAGATTATGGTAGCATCTGATGAGATGTATGAAAAACTAGTATATGAAGGTTCTTTTACTTCTGCAGCAGCTGTTAGCGAAGATATGTATAAACGTACTATAACCATAAATGGTCTTTCAAAATCAGTAGCAATGACTGGCTGGAGATTTGGATATATGGCTGCATATGATGCTGATCTTATTAAAGCTACCAAGAAGCTTCAAAGCCAATCTACATCAAACATCAACTCTATCACTCAAAAAGCTGCTATAGCTGGTTTAAATGGTTCTGCTGATGCAGATATAGAGATGATGCGTAAAGAGTTTATAAAAAGACGTGATGAAGCTGTTGTACTATTTAATGAAATTGACGGACTAAGTGTTCTTAAGCCAGATGGTGCGTTTTATCTATTTGTAAATATTCAAGAGATTAGCTCTGATTCACTTAAATTTGCAAAAGATTTACTTGCTCAAAAAGAGGTAGCAGTAGTTCCTGGTGTTGGTTTTGGGAGTGAAGGTTATTTTAGATTTAGCTTTGCAACTGACTTAGAGAGTATAAAAACTGGTATTAAAAGAATAGAAGAGTTTGTTAAAAGTTTAAAAGCTTAAGCTTTTAAACTCTCTAATGCCTTGATAACTTCATCAAGGTTGCTATACTTGCGTGTGTAATATTATTTAAGCACTTTAGCAAGTTTTGCCTGAAGTTTCAACCATAATCTCTGTTCCATCAGAGGAAAACCACCAAAAGTTTTTCCACTCTCTTTAACATCTTTAGTTACACCACTTCTCGCAGCAAAAGTAGTAAATGGAGCAATTGTAAGATGACCTGCAGTAGCACTTTGTCCACCCATAACAACATTACGTCCAAGCTTAGTAGATCCTGCTATTCCAGCTTGAGATACAAGCACAGAAAACTCTCCAACTTCACAATTGTGTCCAACTTGAACAAGGTTATCTATATGTACACCTTTTTTGATAATAGTTGAACCAAAAACAGCCCTATCAACCGTAGTTGAACTACCAATCTCTACATCATCTTCCACAATAGTATTTCCATTTTGATATATTTTTTTATGTTCACCTAATTTATTTGTAGCAAAACCAAAACCATCACCACCAATAGTAGTGTTTGCATGAATTATACAACCATTTCCAACACTACAATCTCTATATATAACCACATTTGGATAAAGGATAGTATTATCCCCAACTACTGAATTTGCTCCAACGTAAGCACCAGCCATAATAGTACAATTTTTACCAATTTTTGAACCATTTGCTAATTCAGCTTTTGGTGAAATATCACTATTTACACCAATTTCAGCCTTTTTTAAAGAATTATCTTCTATTGGAGGAGCAAAATATTTAGATAATTCAGCCATTTGCCAGTAAGGTGAATCAACAACTAAAGCCACGCATGAAGATGAAAGAAATTCTTTAGTTTTTTCATCAACAATGATTGCACCAGCAGATGAATTTTTAATATCATTGATATATTTTGAATTAGAAACAAAAGAAAGCTCAGATGATGATGCTTGCTTTAGTGTATTCATAGAACTTATCTCTATATCTTTACCACTAAATTCTGCTCCAATTATTTGAGCTATCTCTTTAAGTTTCACAATTATCTCTCAAGTGCTACTGCACCACTTTTTACAATCTCTTTAGGATTATATCTTTTAATAAGTTTTAAGAAGTTATCAATTCTTTTAGGCTCATCAGCAACCATAACTATAATAATATTTTCACCAACATTTACAATCTTACCATTATAGGCTTCACAAAGAGTACTAATATCAGCTATATTTTCAGAAGCTGGAAATTTAACCATAGCCATCTCTTTTTCAACTAAATCAGCATGTTCATATACACGTAAAATTGGTATAAGTTTATGCAGTTGCTTAGTTATTTGTTCTATTACTCGAACAGACCCAGATGTTACAATGGTAAGTCTTGAGTACTTAGTCTCAGGAATTGGCGCAACAGTCAATGATGTAATGTTGTATCCACGAGCAGAAAATAGATCTGTAATACGAGATAATACACTAGACTCATTGATTACAATAACAGAGATAACTCTTCTTTCAGAATTTTCCATTATTTTACCTCCTTTTTCTCTAATAGCATCATGTTAAACAGACTTCCACCCGATGGAACCATTGGCATAACATTTTCCATTCTCTCAACAATTACCTCTATAAAAGCAACTATATCTTTCTCAACAGCATCTTTAAGTGCTGCATCAAACTCCTCTTTTGTATGAACTCTATA